>DATAGR010000070.1:0-3726 GCA_036263575.1 Aquihabitans sp.
GAGGCCCTCCGCGGCTACCTCGCCCGCAACGGGATCGCGCCGAACCGGGTCGAGGCCGTCGGGCGGGGCGAGGCCGACTTCGTGGCCCCCAACGACACCGAGGCCAACCGGGCGCTCAACCGGCGCATCGAGGTGGAGCTCCTCGACCTCCTCGAAGGCTGACGTGCCGCGCGGCACCTTGGGGCGCACCGGGGCCCGCCGGTAGGCTCGACCACCGGTCGACGGGTGGATCACCGCCCGTCCCGCCCACGAAGAGGTCCTCGCCCTGCACCCGTTCACCGCCGAAGCCGCTGCTGCCCTGCCGGGGCCCGACTGGCTCCGGGCACGACGGGTCGCCGCGGCGGAGCGCTTCGCCGCCGCCGAGCTGCCGAGCGCCGAGGACGAGGTCTGGCGCTACTCGCGCATCGGCGAGCTCGACCTGCCGTCGTGGGCGCCGGCCATGGGCGGCCCGGCCCCGGCGGCGCCGATCGCCGAGCACCTGCTCGACGGGCCCGCCGTCACCGTCACCGTCGTCGACGGCGTGGCCACGGTGGGGGAGCTGCCCGCCGAGTGGACGGCCAAGGGTGTGGTCGTCGCCGCCGCCTCCACGCTCGACGAGGCCACGGCCGGCCTCCAGCCCGTCGACGCCACCGGACCCGACGTCTTCGCCACCCTCAACGACGCCTTCTCGCTCGACCCCGTCGTGATCCACGTCCCTCGGGGGGTGCGCCTCGACGGGCCGATCCTCGTCGTGCACCACCTCGTCGCCCCGGGCACGGCGGTGTTCGCCCGCCTGGTTGTGCGCCTGGGGGAGGGCGCCGAGGCCACCGTCGTCGACCACGTGTGCTCCGGGCCCGGCGCCGGCCTCTCGGTGCCGCTCACCCAGCTCGACGTCGCCCGTGGCGCCCGGCTCGGCCACCTCCACGTGCAGGAGCTCAGCCAGGCGTCGTGGCAGGTCGGTTCGCTGGTCGCGTCGGTCGGCCAGGAGGCCGACCTCAAGGCGGGGCTGATCGGCCTCGGCGGCGCCTACGCGCGCATCCGCACCGACTGCACCCTCGCCGGGCGGGGCGCCAACGGCGACCTCCTCGCCGCCTACTTCGGCGAGGGCGACCAGACGCTCGACTTCCGGACGTTCCAGCACCACGACGCGCCCGACACGAC
Source organism: Aquihabitans sp. (assembly GCA_036263575.1). Lineage (GTDB taxonomy): Bacteria > Actinomycetota > Acidimicrobiia > Acidimicrobiales > Iamiaceae > Aquihabitans. Next base: position 1,141 of record DATAGR010000070.1, read on the forward strand.
GTCGAACCTGCTCTTCAAGGGCGCCGTCGGCGGCCGCAGCCGGTCCGTCTACACCGGCCTGATCCGGGTCGACAAGGCGGCGCGGGGCACCAACGCCTTCCAGACGAACCGCAACGTGAAGCTCTCGGACACCGCCTGGGCGGAGTCGGTCCCGAACCTCGAGATCGAGACGAACGACGTGCACTGCAGCCACGCCTCCACCGTCGGGCCGGTCGACGCCGAGCAGCGCTTCTACCTGGAGAGCCGCGGCGTGGCCCCCCAGATCGCCGACCGGCTGATCGTCGCCGGCTTCTTCGACGAGGTCGTCCGCGCCCTGCCGGCGGCGGGGGCGGTGGCGGCGGTGCGAGCCCGCATCGCCGCCAAGCTCGAGCGCACCGCCGGGGACCTCCGATGACCGAGGTGCCCGTCGCCGACCTCCACGACCTGCCCGACGGCGGCGCCACGCGCGTCGACGTCGACGGCCACCGCCTGGCGGTCGTGCGCATCGGCGACGACGTGTACGTGATCGGCGATCGCTGCAGCCACGCCGACTTCTCGCTCAGCGAGGGCGAGGTCGACCCCGACACGTGCCACATCGAGTGCTGGAAGCACGGCAGCTCGTTCTCGCTGCGCACCGGCGAGCCCGACGTCCTCCCGGCCACCCGCCCCGTGCCGGTGTACGACGTGCGCGTCGTCGACGGCAAGGTCCTGGTCGCACTCCCCGAAGCCACCGAAGGCGGCAGCCATGTCTGAGCTCGTGATCGCCGGCCTGCGCGCCGCCGTGGACGGCAACGAGATCCTGCGGGGCATCGACCTCGTGGTCCGCAGCGGCGAGGTCCACGCCGTGATGGGCCCCAACGGCTCCGGCAAGTCGACGTTGTCGCACGTGATCATGGGTCGCCCCGGCTACGAGGTCACCGGCGGGTCGATCACGCTGGACGGCGTCGACGTCCTCGCCCTCGACACCTGGGAGCGGGCCCAGGCCGGTCTCTTCCTCGCCCTCCAGTACCCGACCGAGGTGCCGGGCGTCTCGGTGGAGGCGATGCTGCAGGCGTCGTTCGCCGCCGGTGGGCGCGACGTCATGACCGTGCCGTCGCTCGTGGCCGCCGAGGCCGAGCGGATCCACTTCGCCGAGCGGTTCCTCGGCCGGGACCTCAACGTCGACCTCTCCGGCGGCGAGAAGAAGCGCAACGAGACGCTGCAGCTCGGCGTCCTGCAGCCCCGCTTCGCCGTCCTCGACGAGCTCGACTCGGGCCTCGACGTCGACGCCCTGCGCGACTGCTCGCGCCGCGTCGAGGAGGCCACCACCGAGACCGGCCTCGGCGTGCTCGCCATCACCCACTACACCCGGCTCCTCAAGGAGCTGAAGGTCGACCGCGTGCACATCCTCGTGAAGGGCCGGATCAAGGCCACGGGCGGTGCCGAGCTGGCCGACGAGCTCGAGGTCGCCGGCTACGCGGCCTACACCGACCCCGAGGACGAGGACGCACCGGCACCCGCGCCGGCGGACGATCCCTTCGGCCCCGGGCCCTTCGCCGGCCTCTGAGCGACGCCGTCCGGGCGGGCGGTCGGCGCAGCGGGCACGCTGGTGCCATGGCCGACACCGATCCCCCCTTCGACGCCCCCGCCGGCTGGGAGCTCCAGCAGGGCCGCCTCCACCGCGAGCTCCGCTTCGACGACTTCGCCCAGGCGTTCGCGTTCATGACCAGGGTCGCGGCCGAGGCCGAGCGCCTCGACCACCACCCGGACTGGTCGAACTCGTGGAACACCGTGGCGATCGACCTCGTGAGCCACGACGCCGGCGGGCTCACCGACCGGGACCGCCGCCTGGCCGAGGCGATCAACGCCGTCGTCGACGGCTGATCCCGAGGTCGCTCAGCCGGCGGCGATCGATCAGCCGGCGGCCAGCGCCGAGGCGATGGCGTCGTCGATCGACGTGGTGGGGAGGCCGTCAGCGGGCATGCGGTGGCCCTCGCGCACGACGGTCTCGGTGCCCATGCCGGCGAACAGGGCCGCGGTGGCCCAGGGGTCGACGCCCGCGGCCAGGCCGGTGCCCGGCCCGAGCAGCTCGGGGTCGACCGGTACGACCGGGAGGATGCGCAGGCGGCGACCCTGCACCCGTGCGCTCCGCTCGATGAGCTCCGAGTAGCGCACCACCTCGGGCCCGCCGACGTCGTAGCTCCCGGGCTCGAGGTCGAGGGCCCGGACGAGCGCGGCGACCAGGTCCGCCTCGCCGATGGGCTGGGTGCGGGCGGTGGAGGCGGTGGGCGCCAGGACTGGCAGCAGCGACCAGCTGGCCAGGCGACCGAGGCGGGCGAGGAGCTGGAAGCTGATGCTGCGGGCGCCGATCACGAGCCCGGCCCGCAGCTCCACGCACCGGGTGTGCGAGCCGAGGATGGCGCCGACCTCGTGGCGCGAGCGGAGGTGCGGTGACCCGCTGCCAGGTTCGCCGAGGCCGCCGAGGTAGACGACCGGCCGGTCGGCGCCCCACAGGTCGGCGAAGCGGTGGGCCCGCCCCCGGTCGATCGCCTCGAAGTCCGGGTCCTCGAGGGCGTGGACCAGGTAGTAGCCCGCCTCGGCCTGCTCGGCGGCCCCCGTGGGGTCGAC
>DATAGR010000071.1:0-14498 GCA_036263575.1 Aquihabitans sp.
AGCGACGAGGTCGCTTCTGGTCCCGGCTCGGCGGGAAATGTCACGTCGGGGCCATTACCACTATCGCCGTAGTGCTAATACACTGCCCCCCATGTCCGGAGCACCGCTGTTCGAGATCGAGGACCTGCACGTCAGCGCCGACGGCAACGAGATCCTGAAGGGCGTCGACCTCACGATCCTCCCCGGCGAGGTCCACGCCCTGATGGGGCCGAACGGCTCCGGCAAGTCCACCCTGGCCAGCGCCCTGCTCGGCAGCCCCGAGTACACCGTCACCGGCGGGCGGATCCGCTTCAAGGGCGACGACATCACCGAGTGGGGGCCCGACGACCGGGGCCGGGCCGGCGTCTTCCTGGCCTTCCAGTACCCGCAGGCCATCTCCGGCGTGTCGGTGATCAACTTCCTCCGCCAAGCCCTGTCGGCCCGCAAGGGCATCGACCTCTCGGTGCTGGAGCTGCGCCTGGCGATCATGGAGTGGATGGACCGCCTGGACATGGACCCGGCCTTCGCCGACCGGTACCTCAACGAGGGCTTCTCGGGCGGCGAGAAGAAGCGCAACGAGATCCTCCAGATGGCCATCCTCGAGCCCGAGGTGGCGATCCTCGACGAGACCGACTCCGGGCTCGACATCGACGCCCTCCGCGTCGTCGCCCGGGGCGTGCGCGAGGTCCAGGCCGACCGCCCCGACCTCGGCCTCCTCGTGGTCACCCACTACCAGCGCCTCCTCGACGAGATCCGCCCCTCGCACGTCCACCTGCTCCTCGACGGGCGCATCGTGCAGTCCGGTGGCATGGAGATCGTCGAGCGGCTCGAGGCCGACGGCTACGAGTCGTGGCGCACGCCGGTCGAGGCATGAGCACCGCCGAGGTCACCCGCCCCTTCGACGTCGCCGCCGTCAAGGCCGACTTCCCGCTGCTCCAGCGCACGCTGAAGGGCGGCCCCATCCACTTCCTGGACTCGGCGGCGTCCTCGCAGAAGCCGCAGGTCGTCATCGATGCGATGACCACCTACTACGAGACGATCAACGCCAACGTCCACCGCGGCGTGTACGAGATCGCCGAGGCCGCCACCAACGCGCTGGAGGCGGCGCGGATCCGCGTCGGCCGCTTCATCGGCGCCCCCGACCCCGAGACCGAGGTGCTGTTCTCGAAGAACGCCACCGAGTCCCTGAACCTGGTGGCCCGCTCGTGGGGCGCGGCCAACCTCGGTCCCGGCGACGCCGTGCTCCTCACCCAGCTCGAGCACCACGCCAACATCGTCCCCTGGTTCCAGCTCCAGGCCGAGAAGGGCTTCGAGATCCGCTGGGTCCCGCTCACCGCCGACGCCCGGCTCGACCTGTCCGACATCGACACGCTGCTCGACGGCGTCAAGCTCTTCGGACTCACCGCCATGTCGAACGTGACGGGCACGCTCACGCCCGTCGCCGAGCTCACGGCCAAGGCCCACGCCGCCGGCGCCGTCGTCTGCCTCGACGCCTGCCAGTACGTGCCCCACCTGGCCACCGACGTCGCCGCCCTCGGCGTCGACTTCGCCGCCTTCTCCGGCCACAAGATGCTCGGCCCCACCGGCATCGGCGTGCTGTGGGGGCGCAAGGAGCTCCTGGAGGCCATGCCGCCGTTCCTCGGCGGTGGCGGCATGATCCTGAACGTCACCCTCGACGGCTTCGTGCCGGCCGACCTGCCGGCCAAGTTCGAGGCCGGCACGCCGCCGGTGGCGGAGATCGTCGGCCTCCACGCCGCCGTCGACTACCTCGACGCCCTCGGCATGGAAGCGGTGCGCGAGCACGAGGTCACGCTCACCGCGTACGCGCTCCGCACCCTCACCGAGCGCTTCGGCGAGCAGCTCACCATCCACGGCCCCGCAGAGCCGGCCGCCCGGGGCGGCGTCCTCTCGATGGCCATGGAGGGCATCCACCCCCATGATCTGTCGCAGGTGCTCGACGAGCACGCCGTGTGCGTGCGGCCGGGCCACCACTGCGCCAAGCCGCTCATGCAGGTGCTCGGCGTCGGGGCCACCGCCCGGGCGTCGTTCTACGTGTACAACGACACCGACGACGTCGATGCGCTGGCCGATGCGCTCGGCGAGGCGGCAGACTTCTTCTCCTTCTGACCGCTCCGCGGCCGGACCCGGACCCACAGCGAGGCTCAGACATGCCAGGACTCGAGGATCTCTACCGAGAGATCATCCTCGACCACTACCGCTCCCCCCGGAACCGGGGCGAGCTCGAGACGCCCCCCGCCACGCGGGTCGAGGGCTTCAACCCCCTGTGCGGCGACGAGATCGTGGTGTTCCTGGACGTCGACGACACCGGCACGGTCACCGACATCCGCATCGGCGGCACCGGCTGCTCGATCAGCCAGTCGTCGGCCTCGATGATGTCGGCGGCCGTGAAGGGCAAGACGATCGACGAGGTCAAGGCCCTCACGCGGGCCTTCAAGGGCATGATGTCGCTCCACGAGACGTCGCTCGACGCCGAGGCCGAGCTCGACGCCGAGGCGGCCGAGATCGAGGCGCAGGCCGACGCCGGCGTGAAGCTCGGCTACCTCGAGGCGCTGCGAGGCGTCGTGAAGTTCCCGGTGCGCATCAAGTGCGCCACGCTGGCGTGGAACACGCTCCTCCAAGGCGTGGACGAAGCCGCTCCGGCCGCCGGGCGCTGACCGGACCCTCGACCTCGACCTGAGGTCCACCCCCGGCCGCCCAGGTCAGGAGCCGTCCGCCGACGCCACCCGTCGACCTCACCGAGTTGAGTAGGGGAATAGCAAGTTTGTTGGCATCGTTGTGTGGAGCCTCACCTCCACTCCGAGGAGCCAACGTGTCCGACCTCTCCACCTCCACCCTCACCCTCCCGGTCCTGCCCCTCACCAGCGGCGTGGTCCTCCCCGGGATGGTCCTCACCATCGCCCTCGAGACCGACGACGCCAAGGCGGCCGTGGCCGCCGCCGGCGACGATGGCCGCCTCCTCCTCGTCCCCCGCGTCGACGGCCGCCACGCCAACGTCGGCACCGTCGCCACCATCGAGTCCCGCGGCGCCCTGCCGTCGGGCGTCCCCGCCCTCGTGGTGCGGGCCCACGAGCGGGCCGTCCTGCGGACCGGCGTCGCCGGCACCGGCACCGTGCTGTGGCTGGAGGCCGAGCCGGTCCACCCCGCGGTCACCGACGAGGCCCGCGAGCGGGCCGCCGAGCTGCGCGCCGCGTTCCGCGCCCTGTTCGAGGAGCTCGGCGGCCGGCGGCTGGTGGAGGTCCTCCGGGGCCTCGACGAGCCCGACGCCCTGGCCGACGCCGCCGGCTGGTGGCCCGACCTCGCCCTCGCCCGCAAGGTCGAGCTGCTGGAGACGATCGACGTCGCCGAGCGGGTCGGCAAGGTGCTGGGCTGGGTCAAGGAGGCCCTGGCCGAGCTGGAGCTGACCGAGAAGATCCGTGCCGAGGTCTCCGAGGGCATGGAGAAGAACCAGCGCGAGTTCATCCTCCGCCAGCAGCTCGCCGCCATCCGCAAGGAGCTCGGCGAGGGCGAGGGCGACGGCGAGGACGGGCCCGACGCCTACCGCGCCAAGCTGGCCGAGCGCGACCTCCCCGACGACGTCCGAGTGGCCGTCGAGCGCGACATCGACAAGCTCGAGCGCAGCAACGAGCAGTCGCCCGAGCACGGCTGGATCCGCACGTGGCTCGACACCGTGTTCGAGGTGCCGTGGGGCACCCGCTCCGCCGACCGCCTCGACCTCGACCACGCCCGAGCGGTGCTCGACGCCGACCACAAGGGCCTGGACGAGGTCAAGGACCGCATCGTCGAGGAGCTCGCCGTCCGCAAGCTCCGTGCCGAGCGTGGCCTCGACCAGGTCGCGGCGGACGAGCCCGCCGCCACCGACCTGCCCCTCCCCGAGGGGCCCGAGGGCGACGACCCCGACGGCGACGACGGCCTGCCCGTCTCCCCGCCCGACCCCGATCCCATGGTCGTCGGCACCGAGTCGGGCCCGCTCACGCCTGGCGGCACGCCGGTCGTGGCGACCGCCCCCAAGGGCCGGCAGCGCAACAGCACGATCCTGACCCTCGTCGGGCCCCCCGGCGTCGGCAAGACCAGCCTCGGCGAGTCCATCGCCCGGGCGCTGGGCCGCAGCTTCGTACGGGTCGCCCTGGGCGGCGTGCGCGACGAGGCCGAGATCCGCGGCCACCGCCGGACCTACGTCGGCGCCCGCGCCGGCCGGCTGGTGCGGGCCATGACCGAGGCGGGGACCATGAACCCCGTCGTCCTCCTCGACGAGATCGACAAGGTCGGCAGCGACTACCGGGGCGACCCCTCGGCCGCGCTGCTCGAGGTCCTCGACCCGGCCCAGAACCACTCGTTCCGGGACCACTACCTCGAGGTCGACCTCGACCTGTCCGACGTCATCTTCATCGCCACCGCGAACCAGCTCGAGACCATCCCCGGTCCCCTGCTGGACCGCATGGAGGTGGTGAGCCTCGACGGCTACACCGAGGACGAGAAGGTCGCCATCGCCCGGGACCACCTGCTGGTGCGCCAGCTGGAGCGGGCCGGGCTGGGCGCCGACGAGGTCACCATCTCCGACGACGCCCTGCGGACGATCGTCGGCGGCTACACCCGGGAGGCCGGCGTCCGCTCGCTGGAGCGGGCCCTCGCCAAGGTGCTGCGCAAGGCGGCGACCCGGGTGGCTGCCAACCCCGACGAGCCCGTCGTGGTCACCCCCGAGGTCGTCCCCGACCTGCTCGGGCGGGCCCGGTTCCACGACACCGACATCGCCGACCGCCTCGCCGTCCCCGGCGTGGCCACCGGCCTAGCGGTCACCGGTGCCGGCGGCGACGTCCTCTTCGTCGAGGTCAGCGCCCTGCCCGCCGACGACGGCGAGACCGAGCGCTCGGCGCTCACCGTCACCGGCCAGCTCGGCGACGTGATGAAGGAGTCGGCTCGCATCGCCCTCTCCTACGTCCGCTCGCACCGCGACGCGCTGGGCATCCCGGCCGGCGCCGACCAGCGGAGCGTCCACGTGCACTTCCCCGCCGGGGCCGTGCCCAAGGACGGCCCGTCGGCCGGCATCACCATGACCACCGCGCTGGTCAGCCTCTTCACCGGCCGCACGGTCAAGGCCAACGTGGCCATGACCGGCGAGGTCACGCTGCAGGGGCGGGTGCTGCCGATCGGTGGCGTCAAGCAGAAGCTGATGGCGGCCCACCGCCTCGGCCTGACCGAGATCATCATCCCGGCCCGCAACGAGGCGGACCTGGACGACGTGCCCGAGTCCGTGCGGGCCGACCTCACCGTCCACCTGGCCAGCGACGTGGCCGACGTGGTCGGGTGGGCCCTCGAGCCCGAGGTCGCCACCCCGGCCGCCGCCTGACCCGGTCCCCCACCGACCGACCCGACCGCCGAACCACGGGCCGGGCCACCGCCGCACCGGCGGGGCCCGGCTCGTGGCGCGTGCGGGCTCAGTCGGCCAGGAAGGCGGCCACGCGGTCCTTGGGCCGCCCGATGATGGCGCGGTCGCCCTTCACCAGGACCGGCCGCTGCATGAGGCGGGGGTGGGCGACGAGCAGATCGGCCACCGCCTCGGGCGTGGTGTGGTCGGCGGCGTCGAGGCCCTGCTCGGCGAAGTAGCCGTCCTTGCGCACCAGGTCGGCCGGCGGGTCCTCGAGCTTGGCCATGAGGTCGAGCAGCGCCTCGCGGTCGAGCGGCGCCTTCAGGTACTGCACCACCTCGGCGTCGGCGCCGGCGGCCCGGACCTCGCCGAGGGCGAACTTCGACGTGGAGCAGTTCGGGTTGTGGAACACGGTGACGTCGGCCATGGCCCGAGACTAGGAGGGCACCGACGGCGTCCGCCGCGTGCCGCCGGTCAGCCGCCGGCGGCGGGCGACGGGTAGTCGGGCGGGGCGTCCTCGGGCGGGAAGTCCTCGTAGCCGGTGACCGACCCCTCCTCCACGAAGGCGTGCGGCTCCTCCTTCGGCATCTTGCCCGGGAGGTAGCGCTTGCCCCCGTCGGCGTAGCGCATCATGCCCTTGCCCTCGTTGCCCTGCTCGTCCTTGCCCGTGGCCTCGGGGTCCCACCAGACCTCCATCATGTCGTCGTAGCCGAGGTAGTCCGGGGCCTCGTGGATGCCGTGGTCACCGAACGACAGGTGGGGCGTCGTGGGCGTGCCGCCCTTCGGCGGGAGGGCGAAGAGGCCGTCGCGGAACGTCTCCGGCGTGAGGTTCGGACCGGCCTGGTGGATGCCGAGCATGAAGTTCCGGATGGGGTCGTGCAGGACCGCCACGGTCTTGGGCGCCACCGGCTCGGCGCTGTAGTACCAGGTGTGGAGGCGGTAGCCCTCGCCCCGCTGCTGCGGCACGCGGGCCGAGAGGCCGGAGATGCCGAAGGCGTTCGCCCACTGGCGCTGGTCGTACCCGCGGCCGAACACCGTGGTGTCGGTGAGCACGGTGCCGGTGATGATCCACTCCGGGAAGTAGCCCTGGTCCGTGGCCGCCTGCGTCAGGTACTGGGGCATGATCGGGTCGCCGAGGAAGATCACCGTGGTGACGCCGGCCTCCTTCATCTGGCCGATGAGCGAGCGCGCCGTCTCGGCCAGCTGGGCGATCACGAGCTGGTACGTGACCGCCACCTTGGCCTTGTAGCCACGCTTCGCGCCCCGCTCGGCCACGATCTTCTTGGTCTCGGTGAACACGGGCGGGTCCTGCTCGAAGTTGATCGAGCCGAACACGCGCTCGCGCTCGCGCATGGCCGGGTCGCCGGCGAACTCGGCCTTCTTCTTGAAGAGCCGCTCGATGATGTAGTCGCCGAGCGTCACGAGGTACTGCTCGGGCGTCTGGCTGCTGCCCCACATGTAGGGCGCGTTGTCCTGGAACGTGGAGTCCGGCACCGACAGCCCGCAGCCGATGCAGATCACCCCTCGCTGCGACAGCTCGTCGGCGTAGGCGCCCTGCTGGTTCGGCCCGCCGATGGAGGCGAAGGCGCCGAGCTCGGTGGCGACCGTGACCGCGTCGGCGCGAGACGACGTCTCGTCGGAGCCGGTGCCCTTGAAGAACTCGATGTCGACGGTGCGGCCCCAGGTCTGGAACATCTCCTCGTACATCTGGATGAGCTTCGTGCGGGTCTCGCGCTGCTTGTCGTTGGGGTCGCTCTTCGACTGCAGGGCGGCGGCCAGGTCGTCGTCGGCCGCCTCGTAGAGCACGACCTTGATGGCGTCGGCGGTGACGCCCGGCGAGGTGGCCCCGCCCTTCACGCCGGCACGGGCGGCCTGGCACGGCGGGGCGTAGGCGGTGGGCACCATGACCGTGCCCCGCTCCTCGTCGCAGTGCTCGCCGAAGTCGAGGTCGGCGGTCGTGCCGGCCTCCTCGGCCTCCGACCACGAGATCGGCAGCTGTTCGTTGGCGCTCCCGGCCACGTTCTCCGAGCCGGGGCCGGAGGTCAGCTCCTGGTCGTCGCGTCCGGTGGAGGCGAAGGCGGCGACGAGCCCGATCGCGATCAGCACCGCGGTGAGCGGGCCGAAGCGGGCGAGCAGCGAGGCGCGAGGCGGCGGGGTGGCGGTCTTGGGGGTCATGGCGTCGTCCTGGCGAGCGAGGGGGCGGAGGGGTCGGTGCCGCCGGAGCGGCCGATGACGGCGGCGTCGCCGCCGAGGTAGGACTCGACGACCGCGGGGTGGGCCAGCACGTCGGCCGGCGCACCGGCGGTGACGAGGCGGCCCTGGTCGAGGGCGACGAGGCGGTCGGAGATCGAGGAGATCAGCGTCATGTCGTGCTCGATGACCACGAGGCTGGCGCCGAGGTTGTCGCGGATGCGCAGGAGGAGCGGGCCGAGCGCCTCGGCCTCGCGCTGGGCGATGCCCGACGACGGCTCGTCGAGCAGCACGACCGACGGGCCGTGGGCCAGCACGCACCCCAGGTCGACGACGCGCCGGGAACCGGTGGACAGCTCGCCGATGAACTTGGTGCGGAAGGCACCGAGGCCGAGCAGCTCGACGAGCTCGTCGACCCGGTGGCGTGCCGCCTGCTCGCTGTCGACATGCGGGGGCAGGCGGAAGGCGGCGTTGAGCGGGTCCCGCACGTCGAGCCAGCGCTCCAGGGCGACGAGCAGCACCTCCTCGACGGTCAGCGAGGGGAACAGCTTCGAGTCCTGGAAGCTCCGGCCCAGGCCGATGGCGGCCCGCCGGTGGGGGCGGATGCCGGTGACGTCGTGGCCGTCGAGCACGACCCGCCCGGTGTCGGGCCGCGAGTAGCCCGACACGACGTCGAGCACCGTCGTCTTGCCGGCGCCGTTCGGGCCGATGAGCCCCACGACCTCGCCCCGTCCGACCGAGAACGACACGTCGTCGACGGCCCGGATGCCGCCGAAGCTGATGGACACGCCCTCGACCGCGAGCGCCGAGCCCGCCGCTGCGCCGTCGACGGCGGCGGCCACCGCCCCGCTCGGCGCGACGCCGGCGCCGTTGCCGGCCGCCCCGTTGCCCACCGCCCCGCTGCCGACGGCCCCGCTGGCGCTGGCCCGGCCGGCGGCGGCCGTCCCGTTGGCGGCGACGTCGGTGGTCCCGGTCGCCTCGACCGTCGTCGCCCCGTGGCCGTTGCCGCTGCCGTTGCCGGCGGCCAGGCCGGCGGCGGCGCCCTGGAGGAACACCGACCGCAGGACGTCGGGGCGCTCGAGCAGCTCGGCGGTGGGGCCGTGGAAGCGGATCTCGCCCTTCTCCATGAAGTACGCGGTGTCGGCCACCGTCAGGGCGATGTTGACGGACTGCTCGACGAGGATGATCGTCGTCCCCCGCTCGCGCAGGCCCCGCACGACGCCGAGGAGCTGCTCCACCACCACCGGCGCCAGGCCGAGCGACAGCTCGTCGATCATGAGCAGCTTGGGCTCGGAGAGGAAGGCCATGGCGAGGGCGAGCATCTGCTGCTGCCCGCCCGAGAGGTCGGCGGCAGGGTCGCCGGCCCGCTGGCGCAGGATCGGGAACAGCTCGAGCGCCTCCTCGACCCGGGCGGCGCGCGTGGCGGGGTCGCTGCGGAGCATCCACCCGGCGGCCCGCAGGTTCTCCTCCACGGTCAGCCCGGGGAACACGCCCTGGCCGCCCGGCACCTGGGCGATCCCACGAGGGGCGATCTCCTCGGGGGGCGCGTGGGTGATGTCGCGGCCGTCGAACACCACCGCGCCGCGATCGGCGATGGCCACGCCGGAGATGGCCTTGAGCAGCGTGGACTTGCCTGCGCCGTTGGTGCCCAAGAGCGCGATGACCTCGCCCTCGTCGACGTCGAGGTCGACGCCGAAGAGCACGCGCACGTCGCCGTAGGAGACCTGCACGTTGCGGACGCTGAGGAGGGGCAGCTTGCCCTCGGCGCGGTCCTGGAGCATCTGGGCCCGCGTGGCGGTGCCGGTCCAGACCTGGGCGATGTCGTCCTCGATCACCTTGCCGACCGAGGCGATGAGCAGGCCGCCGACGAGGAAGACCGGGACCAGGACGAGCAGGCCCCAGCGGAAGCCGTGGGTGTCGCCGATCCACCCGACGAACGGGATCACCAGCAGGCCGGGCAGCACCCAGAGCGCACCGATCGAGAAGCCGACGGAGCGGGCCCGCGGCGGGATGGCCAGCGAGAGCGACGCCATCACGCCGGGGCCGACGATGACGAGCGCACCGGCGACGAGGGCGTGGGCCGTGACCGCCAGGCCGACGTTCGGCGCCACCGCGAACCCGGCGGCCAGGATCGAGGCGAAGAAGGCGCCGTAGAAGAGGACCCGGAAGATCTCGGGGGCGCCCTTGCGGAAGGCACGGGTGGTGAGGCGGGCGCCGATGGCCACGCCGAGGAGCTCGACGAGCTGGACGGGCACGTTGGCCATCGCCCGCTCGACCTCGGTCAGGTCGAACGTCTCGGCGTACTGGAGCGATGCCAGCGAGCCGAGGCCCACGATGGAGGCGGCGAGGAACGGCAGCGCGGTGAAGATGCGCCGGAGACTGCGGATGGTCCACACCATGCGGATCGCCTCGGCGAACGACGGCGGCTCCTCCTCGAGCCCGGCATCCATGCCGAGCTTGGCCGCGTCCCGCTCGAAGTGGCCGCGACCCGGGTCGACCAGTCGGGCACCGGCGATCACCAGCAGGAGGGTGGGGAACGCGAACACGATGAACGGCGCGCGCCAGTCGAACACCTCGGCGAGCCCCGCGCCCACCAGGAGCCCGATGATGGTGCCGATGCTGTTGGCCGCTCGGTGGATGGAGTACACCCGCGGCCGGCTGGCGATCGGGTAGTAGTCGGCCAGCAGGCTGTTGTGCGTCGGGAAGATCACGCCCTGGCCGATCGCAGCGCCCGACCGCATGGCGATCAGCATCCAGACCGTGACGGCGAGGCCGGTGCCGAGCGAGAACGCCCCCCACAGCGCGGCGCCGATGAGGGCGATGCGCACGCGGTTCGAGCGGTCGGCCAGGTGGGCGATCGGCACCGTGAGCAGCAGGGCCACCGCGGCCGCCAGGGCCACGACGGCGAGGATGCCGGTGTTGCTCAGCCCGAAGTCGTCGCGGATCTCGGGGAGCAGGATCAGGTAGGCGGCCCGGTCGAGCTCGTCGGCCATGTTGAGGCCGAACAGGATGGCCAGTGGGTACCAGCCGGCGGCGCCGAGCCAGGCCCGCTTGTCGGTGGGTCCGCCGCCCTGCTCGGCGGGCGGCTCGGCGAGGGCGTCGTCGACCATGGTGGCGCTCATCGGGGGCTCCCCACGGGCTCGTCGCCGACCGGGGCGCCGTCACCGACCGGTGCGTCGCCGTCTCCCGGTGGCGCGCCGGGCCGGCGGGGCATGGCGACCTTGATGGCCGCCGGCGTGGCCCGGTCGTCGGCCTCGTCGGCCAGCAGGCTCGGCACGATGATGCGCCGCCGCCTCGCCAGCCTTCGCAGCAGCGCGTCGCGCCCCCGGTAGAGCAGGTTGCCGAGCCCTCCGGGGAGCACGAGCAGCACGGCCAGCACGCCGACCGCCGAGGGCAGCAGCTGCCAGCGCTCGGGCAGGAACCACGTGCCACCGTTCAGGTAGAGGGCGCCGAGGGCGGCGCCGGCCAGCGAGCCGAGCCCGCCCACCACGGCGGCGGTGAAGACGCCGAGGCTCTCGGCGGCCACGAACGGCTGCTCGGTGTAGCCCTGGTTCACGTGCACGAGGAGGCACCCGGCCACCGCGGCGAGGAAGCCCGAGATGGCGAAGCCGGTCAGCTTCACCCGCACGACCGGCAGCGAGTAGGCGGCGGCCCCCCGCTCGTTGTCGCGCACGGCGATCAGGGCTCGGCCGGTGCGGCTGCGGCGGATCCCGGCCACGGCGAGGAAGCCGAGGACCACCACGCCGAGCACGAACTCGTACATGGCCGCCTGGCTGGAGAGGTCGAAGGTGCGGAAGAGCGACGGCCGCTGGAGGCGGTCGCGCGGGATCCAGCTCTGCTCCTTGCGGTTGAGCAGGAAGTTGGACGACGCGAGGGAGAAGGCGAGCGTGGTGACCGCCAGGTACAGACCCGGGAGCCGGAGCGCCGGCAGGCCGACGACCACGGCGACCACGGCGCCGGCGGCCCCGGCCACGAGCAAGGCGAGGCTGAGGTCGAGCGACCACGTGTGGGTGGCGACGGCTCCAATCGCGCCCCCGACGGCCACGAACGACATCTGGCCGAGCGAGACCTGGCCGGCCCACCCGGTGAGCACGACGACCGACAGCGTGATGAGCGCGAAGGCGGCGACGGTGGCCGCCTTGAGCTCGTCGCCGGCGCCGAGCACCAGCGGCAGGGCGGCCGCTGCGGCCACGAGGAGGATCGGCAGGACGACCCGTGCCACGCGCACCACGGCGAGCGAGCGGAGCTCGGCGGGCACCGGGCGCACCTCGTCGGCCGCGCTCCAGGACTCGGCGCCGTCGGTGTCGTTGCGGCGGGTGCGGCTCCGGCGCAGCACGAGCACCGCGAGCAGCACCGCGGCCAGCACGACGTAGGTGCGCCCCGGCGTGCTCGGGTTGTTGGCGTCGACCCCGGCGCCGAGGATGCGCAGGGCCACGGCCGACGCGGTCACCGCCGGGAGGTGCTCCAGCCGGCCGAGCACCAGCGCGCCCAGGGCGAACACCAGCACCTGCGGGCTGAGCACGCCCGCGCCGCTCACGCCGAAGATCGAGGCGTGGAGGAACACCCCCACGAACGACAGCAGGGCGGCGACCGACCAGACCAGCGTCTGCAGCCGGCGGACGGGGATGCCGAGGAGGGCCGCCCGGTCGGAGCGCTCGGCGCTGGCCCGCACGGCCACGCCGACGTCCGTGCCCCGCAGCACCAGGGCCAGGGCGATGAGGAGCAGCGGCGCCACGATCACGGCGACGATCTCGCTGCCGCCGAAGGTCTGGGACCCGATCTCGATGTCGGCCTGGAACGGGTCGGGGATCCGCTGGTCGGCGAAGATGTCCCGGCCCCAGAGGCGGGGCAGCAGCAGCCCGCACACGATGAGCAGCTGCGAGAGCCCGATGGTGGCCACGGTGAGCAGCAGGCGGGGCGCCCGGCTGAAGCGGCGGATGATCGCCAGGTCGACGATCGCGCCCAGCACGAGGGCAGCCGCCAGGCCGGCGACGGCGCCGACCAGGTACGGCACGCCGGTGATGGCGATCAGCCCCACCGCCAGCGTCGTGGGCACCGTCCCGAGGTCGCCCTGGGCGAAGTTCAGGATGCGGTTGGCCCGGAACACCAGCGCCAGGCCGAGGGCCAGCAGCGCGGTCAGCAGGCCGACCACGACACCGAGCGACCAGGCGCCGATGCCCATCGGGAACACCACCAGCTGGAGGGCGATGATCGCCAGGGCGGGCGCGAACGGGGCCAGCGGCTGGAGGGCCGGTGGGATCCGGAAGACCGGTTCGGGGCGGCGCATGCGGAGCGATGGACTCCCGGTTCGAGGGGTTCACCGGCCCTACGTCCCCTGACGCCCGGCGAAGTCCTTGCACTGTAGCTGCAAGTTTCGGCGACGTGCCGGACGTCACGTCGAGCGGTCCCCGACGAACCGCCCACGCCCTCTCGGGGCGCTCGCCGCACCCCGGTGAGCTCCCCGTCCTCGGCCCGGATCCGGGCCGCACCGACGGGGGTCAGGCGGCGACGTCGGCGGGGACCCAGGAGGGGTCGAGGCCCAGGCGGGCGTAGAGGTTGCGGGCGAAGCGGTCGCCGGTGCGGGCCATGGTGGAGGCCATCACCTTCTCGACCGCGCCGCGGGCCATGCGAGGCAGGGGCAGCTCGGCGGTGATCGTGATGTCGATCGCCAGGCGGGTGGCGCCGTCGTCGGCGTCGCTGAGGAGGTAGGTGCCCTCGGCGCCGGCCCGCTGCTCGCCGAAGGGCGGGTCGGGCGTGAACTCGATGCGCTGGCCCTCGACGAAGTTCATGCGCTCGGTGAAGCTCGGCGAGACCGACACGCCGAGGGCGGAGATGCCGCCGAGCTGCCAGCACCAGAGGTCGCCGTCGGCGGTGATCCCCTTGACCAGCGGCGTGAGCTCGGCCAGCGCCTCGGGGTCCGAGAGCACGGCCCAGATGGCGGACCGGCGGGCCGGCACCACGGCGGTGGACTGGTTGCGCGAGCTGAACGAGGCCATCGCCGCCGACTACCCCCGGCGCCCGTCGGCGACCACGGGCGCAGGCGAGCCGTCGTCGTCGCCGTGGTCGGTGCCGGCGTCGTCGCCCAGGCGGCCGGCGATCGGCGCGCTGTCGGCGGCGCCGACCTTGTGCCCGCAGCCCCGCAGCGGCCAGACGAAGGTGAGCGTGCCCGTCCACAGCACGTGGGCCAGGACGGGTGCGACCAGGCCGCCGGTCCACCAGGCGAGGAGGCCCCACACGACACCGCCGAGGAACCCGGCGAGGGTGAGGGCCCACTTCCCCGCCACGAGTTGCACGGCGGTGTAGGCCACGACGGACCCGACGAGGCCGAGGCGTCCCTGCACGAACCCTCGGAAGAAGAGCTCCTCGGCGACGCCCATGGCGGCGACGGGGCCGACCATCGTGGTGACCCGGTCGCCCTCGCGCAGCGAGTACAGCTCCGTGACCTGGTCGAGGAAGTTCGGGAACAGCCGGCACAGCACGACGTGGCCGACGTGGGTGGCCACCAGCCAGGCGCCACCGATCCCGACGCCGGCGGCCACCGCGAGGGGCGAGACCGGCCCGACGACGTCGTCGAGGCGGTCCGTCAGCGCCAGCGCCACCAGGGAGAACGACGACAGCGCGGCGGCGGTCATCCAGGTCCTCGGCCAGATGCCCTCCGGCGGCCGGCGGAACAGGAACGTCCACCCGGCGAAGGCCACGACGACGCCGAGGACGAGGAGGAGGGACCCGGCCATGGGGCCGTGACTGCCCGTCGAGGGGCGTGGGCAGGACCGGCCCGATGGAGATCTTGGTCACGGGTGCCACCGGCGCCGTCGGACGCCCGCTGGCCGAGGCACTGGTCGCCGCCGGCCACCACGTGCTGGCCGCGACCCGCCGACCGGAGCGCTACGACGGCCCGGGCACGCCGGTGCCGTTCGACCTCGACGCCGACGGCGCCGTCGACCCC
>DATAGR010000072.1:0-2056 GCA_036263575.1 Aquihabitans sp.
CTGGGCCGGGTCGTCCGCATCGCGGCGGCCGACGGCAACGTCGTCGACACCTACCTCCACCGCCAGGACGGGCGCGGCGTGCTCGGCGTCATCGTCGAGCTCCAGGGCGGTGACCACGACCTCGCCCACGAGGTCGCCGTGCACATCGCCTTCACCAAGCCGTCGCACCTCAGCCGCGACGACGTCCCGGCCGCCGAGGTCGCCGCCGAGCGCGAGGTGCTCGAGGGCATCACCCGCGCCGAGGGCAAGCCCGAGGCGGCGCTGGAGAAGATCGTCGAGGGGCGCCTGACCGGTTGGTTCAAGGAGCGGGTGCTGCTCGAGCAGCCCTACGTCAAGGACGACAAGCAGACCATCGCCCAGCTCCTCGGGAGCGCCTCGGTGGCCCGGTTCGCCGTGGTGGCGATCGGGGCCTGAGCGTGGCCGCCGGCTCCGATCACGACGCAGCCGGCGGGGTCTCGCCCCGCTGGCCGCGCATCGTCCTCAAGCTCTCGGGCGAGGCGTTCGCCGGGTCGGCCGGCTTCGGCATCGACGGCTCGATCGTGCGCCAGCTGGCCGAGGACGTCGTCGACGCCCGGTCCATGGGCGTCGACGTGGCGATCGTGATCGGCGGCGGCAACATCTGGCGGGGCATGGCCGGCGCCGGCGCCGGGATGGACCGCGCCCAGGCCGACTACATGGGCATGCTGGCCACGGTCATCAACTCGCTGGCGCTCCAGGACACCCTCGAGCAGCTCGGTCAGCCGGCCCGGGTCATGACGGCGCTGCACATGGAGCAGATCGCCGAGCCGTACATCCGCCGCCGCGCCGAGCGCCACCTCGAGAAGGAGCGCGTGGTGATCCTGGCCGCCGGTCTGGGCGCCCCCTTCTTCACCACCGACACGCCGGCGGCGCTCCGGGCCGCCGAGCTCTCGGCGGGGGCGGTCGTGAAGGGCACGCACTCGGGGATCGACGGCGTCTACACCGCCGACCCGAAGCTCGACCCCACGGCCACCAAGCTCGACGAGATCACCTACATGGACGTCCTCAACCGGGGCCTCAAGGTGATGGACCCCACGTCCATCACGTTCTGCATGGACAACGACCTCCCGATCGTCGTGTTCGACGCGCTGCAGGTGGGCAACCTGCGCCGTGTCCTCACCGGCGAACCGGGAGTCGGTACCCTGGTCCGGTGATCACCAGCCCGCCCGACCGCCGATGAGCGACGACATGGCCGCCATGGTCCTCGACGACGCCCGCGAGCGCATGGGCAAGGCCGTGGTCCACACCCGTGCCGACTTCGCCAACATCCGCACCGGCCGGGCCGCCCCGGCGCTGGTCGAGAAGCTGCCGGTCGAGTACTACGGCTCCGAGGTCCCGCTCCAGCAGCTGGCCGGCTTCTCGGTGCCCGAGGCCCGGATGCTCGTCATCAACCCCTACGACAAGGGGGCGATGGGCGCCATCGAGAAGGCCATCCGCCGCTCGGACCTCGGCCTCAACCCGAGCAACGACGGCAACAACATCCGCCTCACGTTCCCGCCGCTCACCTCGGAGCGCCGCAAGGAGTTCGTGAAGGTCGTGAAGGGCATGGCCGAGGAGGGGCGGGTCACCATCCGCAACGTGCGCCGCTCGGCGCGCCAGGAGCTCGAGGCCTTCGAGAAGGACGGTGAGCTGTCCGAGGACGAGCTCGCCCGTGCCGAGAAGGAGCTCGAGAAGATCACCCAGTCCGCAGAAGCCGAGATCGACGTCGCGCTCGGTGCCAAGGAGCAGGAGCTGCTCGAAGACTGACCGACGGCGGATGGAGGCGATGCCATCCGCCACAACCGATCGAGCCCGACCAGGCGGCGGGGTCTGCCGGCGGCTCACCTGCCGCCCGGATCCGGACCGGCGGGGTTCCCCAGGAGGTGTCATGGACGACCAACGCAGGTCCCGACCGCAGCACGACGACAAGGCGCCGCCCGCCGAGGGCGTCCGCATCATCGGCCCCGACGAGGCGGCCGAGGCCATGGAGCGCGGCGACATCGCCGCCCGCCGCACCGACGACGAGCTCCGCTTCGGCGACCGCCCGCCCGCACCGCCG
>DATAGR010000073.1:0-1614 GCA_036263575.1 Aquihabitans sp.
GACGTTGACGAACTCGGGCGCGAAACCGCCGGTCGCCACGGGTCCCGGCAACCGCCGGGCATCGGCCGGCGAGAAGCCGCCGTTGCGCCCCGACGTCCACTGCATCGGGGTGCGGACGGCCAGCCGCCCCTCGGCCTCGAGGTTCTCCCCCATGCCGATCTCCTCGCCGTAGAAGAGCACGGGCGTGCCGGGCAGGGAGAACAGCAGGCTGTACACCAGCCGGACCCGTCGGGGGTCGCCGTCGAGCATCGGCGGCAGCCGCCGCCGCAGCCCCCGGCCGTAGACCTGCATGGTCTCCTCCGGGCCGAAGGCGGCGAACACCTCGGCCCGCTCCTCGTCGGTGAGCTTGTCGAGGGTCAGCTCGTCGTGGTTGCGCACGAACGTCGCCCACTGCGAGCTCGGATCCAGTGCGGGGCGGCCCTCGAGCGCCCGGACCAGCGGCCCGGCGTCGGCGCGGGCCAGCGCGAGGTAGAGCGCCTGCATCCCGATGAAGTCGAACTGCATGGTGAGCTCGTCGCCGTCGGCGCCGCCGAAGAACTCCAGCTGCTGGTCGAAGGGCAGGTTGACCTCACCCAGCAGCACGCCGCTGCCCGACCGTCGGCCCACCAGCGAGCGCAGCGACCGCAGGTAGGCGTGCGGGTCGGGGAACGCGCCCTCGTCGGCGTGCTCGGTCTCGAGGAAGAAGGGCACCGCATCGACCCGGAAGCCGTCGAGCCCGAGCTGCAGCCAGAAGCCCATGATCTTTGCGACCTCGTCGCGCACCCGGGGGTTGGTCACGTCGAGGTCGGGCTGCTCCTTGTAGAAGCGGTGCAGGTACCACTCCCCCGTCTTCTCCGACAGCGTCCAGATGCTGTCCTCCTGGTCGGGGAAGACCACCTGGTCGGAGGTGTCCGGAGGCGGGTCGGACCGCCAGACGTAGAAGTCGCGGAACGGGGCGTCCGTCGACTGCTCGGCCGAGCGGAACCACGGGTGCTGGCGGGAGGTGTGGTTGACCACGAGGTCGGCGATGACCCGCATGCCGCGGTCCTTGGCCGTCCGGATCACCTCCACCAGGTCACCGTGGGTGCCCAGCCGCGGGTCCACGCCGTAGAAGTCGGTGATGTCGTAGCCGTCGTCCCGCTCGGCGGTCGGGTAGAAGGGCATCAGCCACAGGCAGGTGACGCCGAGGTCGGCCAGGTGGTCGATCCGCTGCGCCAGGCCGGCGAAGTCGCCGATGCCGTCGCCGTTCCAGTCCATGAAGGTCTCGACGTCGAGGCAGTAGACGACGGCGTTCTTCCACCACAGGTCCGACGTGTCGGTGATCCTCACGCCGGTATCGCCACGGCCGGCGCGGGCGCCTGGACGCCGAGCTGCGGCAGCACGTGCTCGCCGAACGCGTCCAGGAAGCCGCGCTGCTCCTGACCGACGTGGTGCAGGTAGAGCTCGTCGAATCCGAGGTCGGCGTACTCGGCGAGCCAGGCGGCGTGCTGCCCCAGGTCGTCGGAGACCAGGACCGCCTTCGTGACGTCCTGCGGGGTCACGTGCGCACTGGCCTGTTCGAACGCCTCGGGGCTGTCCAGGTCCCAGCACAGCGGCGGCGGGAAGACGTTGCTGTGCCACTCCTCGAACGCGACG
>DATAGR010000074.1:0-8935 GCA_036263575.1 Aquihabitans sp.
GCGTCGTGCTCATGGTCGGGTCCTGGCGGGGCCGGGCCGAGGCGGTGGCGCCGAGGCCGAGGACCAGGAGCAGGGACACGCCCAGGGCGACGCCGACCGCTGCGGCGCGAGGACGGAGCGGTGCGGGGACCACGGGCGTCACCGGGGAGGGATCGGGGCGCAGGCGGTCATCGGAGCAGGGATCGTACCGGCCACCGCGCCTGGTGGACGCGCACGGCTCAGCGCTGGTGGGTCGGGCAGGAGTACGTCGTCCGGCCGCCCACCGTCCGCCGCAGCAGCGGGGTGCCATCACGCGGGCAGGTGCCGTCGCGGTGCCGCTGGGCGTGGAGGTCCCCGGTGTGGGACCCGCCCCGGTCGAACAGCTTCCGCACCGTCGACCGCACGTGGCGCTGGAGCGTGGCCAGCTCGGCCTGGTCGAGGCTGCCCGCCGGCCGGCCCGGGTCGATGCCCGCCCGCCACAGCGACTCGTCGACGAGGAGGTTGCCCAGCCCGGCCACGCGGGACTGGTCGAGCAGCCGGGCCTTGAGCGGCGCCGTGGACCCGGCGAGCGCGGCGCGCAGCTGGGTCGGCGTGAGCGTCCAGGCGTCGGGGCCGAGCGCCGCCGTGTTCGGGTCGAGCTCGACACCGCCGAGGCGGCGGGGGTCCGACATCCGCAGGCGCGACCCGTCGTCGAAGCGCAACCCGAAGCGGTCCCAGATCGGCTCGTCGCGCCGGGAGGCGTACTCGAGGTGCACGATCGGGGCCTCGTCGTCGAGCACCAGCCGGCCGGTCATGCCGAAGCGCAGACCGAGCGTGGGGCGGTCGTGGTCGAGCGTGACCAGCAGCAGCTTGCCGATGCGAGCCGTGCCCGTGAGCGTCGCCCCGGTGACGGCGTCGACCACGTCCGCCGGCGTGATGCCGCCCTTCAGGAACCAGGCGTCGGGCGCCTCGACCTCGGCCACCCGGCGACCCACCGCCCGGTCGGCGAGGCGCCGGTACACCTCGACCTCGAGCAGCTCCGGCACGGCGGCAACCTACCGACGGCGCCGCTCGTTCAACCCCTCGGTGGGTACCGGACGCCGAGCCGGTCGAGGATGGCGTCGAGCGTCGTCGCCATGGCCAGGCTCTCGTCGAGGGGCACCACCGGGCTCTCCCGCTCCCCCGCCGCCAGGCAGCGCTGGACCTCCGTCGCCTGGTGGTGCAGGCCGACGCCGGTGATCGGCGCCTCCACGACCGTGCGCCCACCGACGTCGCGGACCACCACCTGCGACGCCCGGTGCACGATCGGCGCCAGCTCCAGGGTGCCCTTGGTGCCGACGACGGTGGCCCGCGAGCGGAGGCTGGCGCGGAACGACGTGGTGATCGACGTCAGGCCCCCGCCGGCGTGGCGCAGCGACGCGGCCAGGTGGTCGTCGACCCCGGTGGCGGCGAGGTGGCCGGTGGCCACGATGTCGTCGGGCGGGCCGAAGACCAGGTGCCCGAGCTGCACCGGGTAGATGCCGAGGTCGAGCGTCGCCCCGCCGCCGAGCACCGGGTCGAAGAGGCGGCTGGTCGGGTCCGGTGCGGCCACGTAGCCCAGGTCGGCCTGCACCACCTGCGGCTCGCCGACGACGCCGCGCTCGAGCAGGAACCGGAGCTCGTCGTACGCCGGGAGGAACCGGCACCACAGCGCCTCCATGAGGAACCGGTCGGCCCGACGGGCGGCGTCGACCATGGTCCCCACCTCGGCGGCCGACATCGCCATCGGCTTCTCGCACAGCACGTGCTTGCCCGCGGCCAGGAACAGGAGGGTGTGCTCGGCGTGCCACGGGTGGGGCGAGGCCACGTACACGATGTCGACGTCCGGGTCGTCGGCCAGGGCCTCGTACGAGCCGTGCTCGTGGGCGATGCCGTGCTCGTGGGCGAAGGCCTGCGCCGTGTCGGCCGAGCGGGAGCCGACGGCGGTGACCACCGCGCCGTCGACGTGCGCCAGGTCCCGGCTGAACTGCCCGGCGATCGCGCCCGTGCCTGCGATGCCCCACCGCCACGTCCCCGACGGCCGGCTCGATCCCGCAGCGCTCATGCCCGCCGACCGTACGCCGCCGGCCGGTGGGTCGGTGGGCCGCCGGCGGTTCTCCGTCGTCGCGCTCCGGCGGGGAACCCGTACTGGGGGTGGATGCGGTCCCCTCCTGACGCGATCCACCCCGAGAACCGCACACGACGGTCCCAGAAGCGCAGCTGCACCTGTTCTCGGGGTCGATGTGGTTCCCTCCCGACGCGATCGACCCCGAGAACCGCCACACGACGAGTCGAGCCAGGGAGCCGGTGGGCCGAACCCTCCTCGTCGCAGCGGCGGTCGCTGAGCAACCAGGACGGCGACGAGATCGGCTCAGCGCATGGGAGCCCGGGCGCCCGGCTCCGCACCGTTCTTGGTATGCGGATGGTCGGATGTCGACCACCTGGATACCAAGAACCGGTCAGCGGGCCGGCCCTGCGGCTCCGTGGCCGTTCTTGGTATGTGGATGGTCGAGTATCGACCGCTGAGGTACCAAGAACGGTCAGTCGTCCGGCCCGCCACCGGCCGGTCATCGCGCCCGTCCGCCCCCTCAGCCGCCGGCGGCGCGGTCGAGGGCTCGGGTGAGGTCGGCGACCACGTCGTCGGGGTGCTCGAGGCCGCACGAGACGCGGATGGTGCCGGGGCCGATGCCGTTGGCCTGGAGCTCGTCGGGCAGCAGGTTCACGTGGGTGGTGGAGGCGGGGTGGGTCACCAGGGTCTCGGGCCCGCCGAGCGACGTGGCCAGCTGGGCGACCTCCACCGCCTCCACGAAGCGGCACCCCGCCTCGAGGCCACCGACCACGTCGAACGTGACCAGCCCGCCGCCCGACGACATCTGGCGCATGGCGAGCTCGTGCTGCGGGTGCGACGGCAGGCCCGGGTAGCGGACGTCGGTGACGTCGTCGCGACCCTCGAGCACCTGGGCCAGCCGGAGCGCCGTCTCCGACTGCTGGCGCATGCGGACCGGCAGCGTGCGGAGCCCGCGCAGCGCGTTGAGGGCGTCGTACGGCGACGCCGACGCGCCCTGGAGGACGGCGAAGCCCCACAGCCAGTCGATGAGCTCGCGGCTGCCGGCGACCACCCCGAGCGTGGCGTCGTTGTGGCCGGCGATGCCCTTGGTGGCCGAGTGCAGGACCAGGTCCACGCCGTGGCGCAGCGGCTGCTGGAGGACGGGCGTGGCGAACGTGGCGTCGACCACGGTGACGGGCCCGGCGATGGCGCCGACCTCGTCGAGGTCGATCACGTCGAGCCTCGGGTTGGCCGGCGTCTCGGCCAGGACCAGCGTCGTCTTGCCGGGGCGCACGGCGGCGGCGAACGCACCCGGCTCGGTGCCGTCGACGAACGTGACGTCGATCCCGAACCGCGGGCACGCGGCCTGGAGGAGCAGCTGGGTGGCCGCGTAGAGCTGGCGCTGGGCGACGATGTGGTCGCCCGCCGAGCACAGGCCCAGCACCACACCCGTCACCGCGCCCATGCCCGAGGCGTAGGCCCGTGCCGCCTCGGCGCCCTCCAGGTCGGCGATGGCCTCCTCGAAGCCGGCCACCGTCGGGTTGCCGTAGCGACTGTAGAAGCGGTCGGCCCCGACCGAGGTCGCCATCCGGCGGGCGTCGTCGACCGTGGGCGTCACGAACGTCGACGTCGGCCACAGCACCGGGGCGAGCGACGTGCCGTCGCCGCCCCGCCCGCTGCGGATCGCTCGCGTCTGCGGGTGCAGCGAGGGCGTCGGGTCGTCGGTCATCACCGGTCTCCTTCGAGGAACGGGACCAGGGCCGCGGCCACCTGGTCGACGTCGATCAGGAACGCGTCGTGCCCGTGCGGGCTGTCGATCTCGTGGTACGTGGCCTCGCCGCCCGCGTCGTTCACGCCGGTCGTCAGCTCGCGCTGCTGGTACGACGGGTACAGGATGTCCGAGGTGATCCCCATGGACAGCACGGGGGCGGTGATCCGGCGCAGGGCGCCCTCGAGGCCGCCGCGGCCGCGACCGATGTCGTGCAGGTCCATGGCCTTGGTGAGCAGCAGGTAGGAGTTGGCGTCGAAGCGCCGGGCCAGCTTGGCGCCGTGGTAGTCGAGGTAGCGCTCGACCTGGAACCGCTGCCACATCTCGAAGCGGCCGGCGAGCGGCTCCACCGGCTCGCGCCCGAAGCGGTCGGTGAACACGTCGTCGCTGCGGAACGTCACCTGGGAGATCTGGCGAGCGAGCGCCAGGCCGGCGTGGGGGCCGTCGCCGGGCTCGGCGCCGTAGTAGTCGCCCTCGCGCCACTTGGGGTCCAGGGCGATGGCCCGGCGCCCGGTGCTCCACCACGCGATCTGCTGGGCGGTCGCGGCCGTGCACGTGGCCACCGCCACCAGCCGCTCGACCCGCTCGGGGTACATCACCGCCCACTCCAGCGCCTGCATGCCGCCCATCGAGCCGCCCACCACCGCCCGCCACCGCTCGATCCCGAGCACGTCGGCGAGCTTGGCCTGGGTGCGGACCATGTCGCGCACCGACACCACCGGGAAGCGGGGGCCGTAGCACCCGGGCCGGTCGGGCCGTGGCGAGGCCGGGCCGCTCGTGCCCTGGCAGCCGCCCAGCACGTTGGCGCACACCACGAACCAGCGGTCGGTGTCGATCGACCGGCCAGGGCCGATGGCGTCGTCCCACCACCCCGGGGTGGGGTGGCCGTCGCCGGCCGGGCCGGCGGCGTGGGAGTCGCCGGTGAGGGCGTGGCACACCAGCACCGCGTTGTCGGCCTCCGGCGACAGCGTGCCCCACGTCTCGAAGGCGACGGTGATGTCGTGCAGCTCGCCGCCGCCCTCGAGCACGAAGGGCCGGTCGACCGCCATGCGCATGAACTGGCGCTGGCCGAACGGGTCGCCCGGCCGCCACGCCCCGGTGGTGGGGAGCGTGCTGGCGTGGGGCTGGATCCACGGAGGCGGCGCGAGCAGCGAGTGGTGGTCGGCCCAGTGGTCGCCGGCGCTCTCGGTCACGTCTCCTCCTCGCTGCTCGGGGCGGGAGGACACCTTCGGGCCTGCGTCGGGCCGGAGCCCGGACACTTCGTTGCCGGCGAGCCGGCCACATCCCCACCCGGAGGTGAGAGGGCACCTTGGGTGTCCGTCCCAGGTTGCCGGACCCGGTCGCCCGGGCCACTCGTGATGACCGGGGCAGCGTAGACCGGTGACGGGGACCGCCGGCAACCGCGATGGCGCCCCCCGGGATCGGGGCGACGAACGGGGGTCAGCGGCTCTGGCGCACCAGGCGGGGTTCGGGGACCGCGTCGGCCGCCACCGGGCACCCGATGTGGCGGGCGACGGCCGCCACCGTGCCGGCGTGGTCGTCGCGCAGGTCCTCGTAGCGGACCACCAGCGGCTCCACGCCGAGGTGGTCGAGCAGCGCGGCCCAGGACGACTCCTCCTCCTCGAGGCGGTCGAGGTAGTGCCGGTGCTCGACGTCGCTCACCTCCGGGACCGGCGGCGGCGCCTGACCGGCCTTGGTGTACCAGCAGCCCGTCTGCTCCGCCCGCGCCCACGACAGGGCCTGGCGCTGCCGGTCCTCGCGCAGCACGCGCACCACGGCGGCGTCGGGCCCGACCCGCCGGAACGTGTCGCCGAGCTCGTCGAGCGACAGGGCCCTCGTCGACGCCCCGGTGCGGGCCCGGTGCAGGGCCACGAGCTGGAACCAGTGGAGCTTCGTCCCGAACAGCCCCGACGGCGACGCCCGCCGCCGGTGGAGGCAGTCGACGTACTCGTCGAGCGTGCGGCACCCCCACCGGGCCCACACCACGCCCATGGCGTTGGTCGGGTCGAAGTACTCGATCGGCGTCCCCGCGCAGCCGAGGAAGGCGAGCGCCTCCGAGAGCAGCGTGCTGCCCGATCGCGGCGAGCTGCACAGCACGTAGGTCCGCAGCGGCGCGCTGACGGCCGCAGGCGCGTCGTGCTCGGGACCGGCGAGGTCGTAGTCCTCGTCGGTGACGAGCGACCACCCGTCGGCCGGCGGCGTGGGGAGCAGCTCGATCGGGTCCGGGCGCGTGGCCTGGGCGTCCACGGGCGCGTCGCTGCCCGCTCACGGACGGGCTCAAACCGGCCCGGCGCCGCCCGTCAGGAGCCGTCCGGCCACGGGGCCCGCGCCGCCCACCACCCGTCCACGTCGTCGCGGCGCGGGGAGCCGTAGGCGGCGGCCATGGCGGCCAGGAACCCGTCCCGATCCAACCGCCGCAGCGCGTCGGCACCGGCGTCCCAGGCGTCGTCGTCGACCGGCAGCGGCAGGGCCTCGACGCTTGCCACGCCGTGGCGGATGGCGTCCCCCGCCCGGGCCGTGCCGGCCGTCGCCGCCAGCGCGGCGATGGTGCCGACCGGCGAGCACACGACCGCGGCGACGCGCCACAGCAGGTGCGGCTCGGCGACCACGGCGACCGTGGGGGTCGACGCCACCCACGTCCCGTCCTCGTCCACCGCCGCCTCGCCCACGCGGGTCTGCGTGGCGACCACCACCTTGGGCACGGCCAGCGCGCCCACCCACGCCGCGGCCCTGCCGCCCGCCGACCGAACCGCCCCCACGTCCACCACCGGCCGCTCGTAGCGGTGCCGGGCGAAGCTGGCCGGCCGCTCGCCCCACCGGCACCGACCGGGATCGACCAGGCCCGCCGTGACCAGCCGCCCGTGTTCTGGGCCCGCACCGTCGGGCGGCGCCTCGTGCACGTGACCGACCAGGCCGTAGTACTCGTCGCGGAAGCCGGCGCGCGCCGTGGCGATGGCGCCCAGGTGCCCGTCGACGCGCACGACCGGGTCCGGGACGCCCATGGCCGCCAGGGCCGACGCCGCCCACCGCTCCCCCACCCCCGCCATGCCGACCTCGACCGTCGTCCGGCGCCCGCCCGAGCGGCTCGTGCGCGAGCGGCTCGCGCCCGTGTCGGGGCCCGGCTCCGGGACGGCGACGGGCCGGACGTCGCGACCACGCCACCGGCGGACCACCCTCACCGCCGGCGCGAGCGGCTCGACGCCGGCGGTCGGCCGCTCGAGGAGGACGGCGCAGACCTGCACGGCGGCATCGAACACCGGCTCGCCCGCCACCCACAGGCCGTGCAGCTCGGCGACCTCCTGCGCGGCCGCCCGGGCGGCGGCGGCGTCGCGGGCGGCCAGCACCGAGGTCGGCTGGACGAGCAGCAGCCGTCCGCCGGGCGCGAGGGCGCGGGCGCCGAGGACGAGGAACAGCGCGGCGGTGTCGGTGTAGGGCCGCACCACGTGGGCGCCGAGGCGGCTCCGCAGTGCGGCCGTCGCCGCGGGCGTCCGCACCGACGAGCCGGTCAGCTGGCCCTGGAACGGCGGGTTGCCGAGGACGACGTCGAACCCCGTCGCCGCCGCCCGGGCCAGCGGCCCGCCGACGTCCCCGGCGGCGGGGTCGAGCAGCGGGTCGGCGTCCGCCAGGTGGTCGCCCGGCCTCGCGTCGACGCCGTGGCGGTGGGCCCACCAGCACAGCGCGGCCTCGGCCACGGCGACGGCGCCGGGGTCGGTGTCGGTCCCCCACAGCTGCTCGGCCACGATGCGCTCCGGGTCGCCGCCGGCGGCCAGGAGGGCGTCGGCGGCGGCGAGGAGGAAGGCCCCGCCACCGCAAGCAGGGTCCCAGACCCGCGCCGACGGGGGCACGTCGGCGCGGTGCCACCCCGCACCGGCACCGGGTGCGAGGACGAGGTCCGCCAGCCGAGCGGCCACGTCGGCCGGCGTGTAGTGCGCGCCCGCCGCCCGGGCCTCGGGCGCGAGGGCGGCCTCGTAGCGGCGCCCGAGCGCGTTCGGTCCCGTCGCCGGCTCGTCACGGTCGTGAACGGCCGGCGCGGTGCCGGACGTGCCGGCGAGCCCGACGCGCAGGCCGGCCGGCACCGCCCAACCGCATCGGGCGGCTTCGGCCGCGACCACGGCCGCTGCGACCCGCACCGGGTCGCCGCTCGCCGTCAGGGGCTCAGAGGCCGTCGTTCGGGTTCCAGGACGTGAGGTCGGCCAGGACGGGGTTGTTCGAGAACACCTCGTGCATCGGCTGGTCGACGCCCAGGCGCTTCTGGAGGCGTCGGACCTCGAGCTCCTGGTCCCACAGCAGCAGGGTGACGACGAGGCCGCTCTCGCCGGCGCGAGCCGTGCGGCCGGAGCGGTGGAGGTAGGCCTTGTGGTCCTCCGGCGGGTCGTAGTGGATGACGACGTCGATGTCGTCGACGTGGATGCCACGGGCGGCGACGTCGGTGGCCACGAGCACGTCGAGCTTGCCGTCGGTGAAGTCGGCCAGCGACTTCTCCCGGTGGCTCTGGCGGAGGTCGCCGTGGATGGCGGCGGCGTTGACGCCCTCGCCGGTGAGCTGCTCCACCAGCTTGTCGGCGCCCCGCTTGGTGCGGGTGAACATGAGCGTCCGCGTGCCGCTGCGGGAGATGGCGGCGGCGACCTTCATCTTGTCCATCTGGTGGACACGGAGGAACCGCTGGGTCATCTCGGCGACCGTGACGCCGGCGGACTCGACCTCGTGGCGGACCGGGTCGGTCTGGTAGCGGTCGATGAGGCCCTGGACGACGCCGTCGAGCGTGGCCGAGAAGAGCAGCGTCTGGTGGTCGCCCGGGATGTGGCGGAGGATCCACTCGACCTGCGGCATGAAGCCCATGTCGGCCATGCGGTCGGCCTCGTCGAGCGCGGTGACCTCGACGTGGCGCAGGTCGGCCGTGCCCTGGGTGGTGTGGTCGGTGAGCCGGCCCGGGGTGGCGACCAGCAGGTCGACGCCCCGGTTCAGCTCGGCGGCCTGCCGGGTGAACGACAGCCCCCCGACCACGGAGGTCACGGTGAGGCCGAGCGCCTTCGCGAACGGCACCAGCGCGTCGACGACCTGCTGGGCCAGCTCGCGGGTCGGCACGAGCACCAGCCCGCGCGGGCGCCGCGGCTGGGCGCGCCCGCCGGCGAGGCGGGACAGCA
>DATAGR010000075.1:0-4527 GCA_036263575.1 Aquihabitans sp.
GTCGCCCGCACCGACATCGGCTTCACGTGCTCGGGGAGCGCCGACTACCTGGCCGGCACGCCGTTCGCCTTCGTGGCGAACCTCGAGGCGGTGGGCGCCTGGCCGCCGATCTCCGAGTCCCACGTCGACATGGACGGCGCCTGGGCCCTCTACGAGGCGTGGGTCCGGCTCCAGCACGGCGACGTGGACGTGGCCCTCGCCTTCTCGTCGGGCATCTCGTCCCGGTCCGACCTGCGCGAGGTGCTCTGCCTCCAGAACGACCCGTACTACCTGATGCCGCTCTGGGCCGATCACGTGTCGCTCGCCGCCCTGCAGGCCCGAGCGTTGCTCGACGCCGGCCTGGCGAAGGAGGCGGACCTCGCCGAGGTCGTCGCCCGCAGCCGCCGCGCCGCCGCCGGCAACCCCAACGCCCAGGTGACCGACGCGGTGGACGTCGACGACCTGCTGGCCGAGCCGTACACCATCGCCCCGCTCCGGGCCGCCGACTGCCCACCCGTGACCGACGGCGCCGCCGCGGTGGTCCTGGTGGCGGGGGATCTGGCCCGGGAGGTGTGCGAGCGCCCGGCGTGGATCCGTGGCATCGACCACCGCAGCGAGCCGCACTACCCGGGCGTGCGCGACCTGTCGCGGGCCGGGTCCGCCCGCCTCGCCGCCGAGCACGCCGGGGTGGGCGACGCCCCGATCGAGGTGGCCGAGCTGGCCGCCACGTTCAGCCACGAGGAGCTCCTCCTCCGGGAGGCGCTCGGCCTGGGCGACGACGTGGAGGTCAACCCGTCGGGCGGGCCGCTGACCGCCAACCCGATGATGGTGTCGGGCCTGGTGCGCATCGGCGAGGCGTTCCGGCAGATCAACGAACGGGGCCGGCACCGCACGCTCGGCCACGCCGCGTCGGGCCCGTGCCTGCAGCAGAACCTGGTGTGCGTCCTCGAGGGGGAGAGCTGATGGCCGAGCGCTGCGCGATCGTGGGCATCGGCCAGACGCACCACGCCAAGGTGCGAGACGACGTGTCGCTCGCCGGGCTCCTCCGGGAGGCGGGGCAGCGGGCCCTCGACGACGCCGAGATGACCTGGCGCGACGTCGACGCCGTGGTCATCGGCACCGCCCCCGACTCCTTCGAGGGCGTGATGATGCCGGAGATCTACCTGGCCGACGCCCTCGGCGCCGCCGGCAAGCCGATCATGCGGGTGCACACCGCCGGCAGCGTCGGTGGGTCGACGGCGATCGTGGCGACCCACCTCGTGCAGTCGGGCGTCCGCAAGAAGGTGCTGACCATCGCCTTCGAGAAGCAGTCCGAGGGCGACACCACGTGGGGCCTCTCGGGCGGGCGCAGCGGCGGCGTCGGCGCCGGCGGCTACTTCGCCCCGCACATCCGGGCCTACATCGCCCGCTCCGGCGCCCCCGAGTACGTCGGGTGGATGGTCGCGGTGAAGGACCGCCTCAACGCCCTCAAGAACCCGTACGCCCACCTCAAGGTCCCCGACATCACGCTGGAGAAGGTGCGGGACTCGCCCATGGTGTGGGAGCCGGTGCGGCGCCTCGAGAGCTGCCCGGCCTCCGACGGCGCCTGCGCCATGGTCCTCACCGACGAGGCCGGCGGCGACCGCGCCGCCCGCCCACCGGCGTGGGTGCACGGCACCGCCATCCGCAGCGAGCTGGGCCAGTTCCCCGGCCGCGACCCGGTCAACCCGGTCGGCGGCCAGGACTGCGCGGCCGACGTGTACGCCCAGGCGGGCATCACCGACCCCCGGCGCGACGTCGACGTCGTCGAGATGTACGTGCCCTTCTCCTGGTACGAGCCCATGTGGCTCGAGAACCTCGGCTTCGCCGAGCAGGGCGGCGGCTGGAAGCTCACCGAGGACGGCGTCACCGAGCTCACCGGCGACCTCCCGGTCAACTGCTCGGGCGGCGTGCTGTCGTCGAACCCCATCGGCGCCTCGGGCATGCTCCGCTTCGCCGAGGCCGCCCTGCAGGTGCGCGGCGAAGCCGGCGAGCACCAGCTCGACGGCGCCCGCACCGCGGTCGGCCACGCCTACGGTGGCGCCGCCCAGTTCTTCGCCATGTGGGTCGTGCGCGGCACCAAGCCCTGAGCCGCCCGGCTCGCTCGCCGCCCATCGCCCCGCTCCCACCGCCCCGGAGGACCCGTGCCCGACCAGATCCCCCTCGTCGACTACCTCGTCCTCGGCGACGACCCGCACCTCGTGGCCAACGAGTGCACGGCGTGCGGCGCCCGGTTCTTCGACCGGCGCAACGCCTGCGCGAGCTGCGGCGGCGCCGACTTCGCCAAGGTCGACATCGACACCACCGGCGAGGTCCGGGCCTTCACCATCGTGAGCTTCGCCGCTCCCGGCGTGCCCGTCCCGTTCGTCGCCGCCCTCGTCGACTGCGGCGGCACGAGCGTGCGCGCCAACCTCGTCAACGTCGAGCCCGACGACGCCCACGTCACGCTCGGCATGCCCGTCCGCCTGACCACGTCGGTGATGGGCACCGACGAGGCCGGCACCGAGGCCGTCACGTTCGGCTTCGAACCCGTCCCCGTGAGCGCAGGAGCACCCGCATGAGCGACGACGTCTGGATCCTCGGGATCCACATGACGAACTTCGGCAAGCACGCCGACAAGGACCTGGTCGACCTGGCGTCGGAGGCTGCCCTCGGCGCGCTCGCCGACGGTGGGGTCACGATCCAGGACATGGGCGTGCTGGCCGCCGGCAACCTCATGCAGGCCAGCTCGGGCGTCGGCCAGCAGCTGCAGAAGCAGATCGGCCAGACCGGCATCCCCGTCTACAACGTGGCCAACGCCTGCGCGACCGGCGCCACCGCCCTGCGCACGGCGATGATGGCCGTGAAGGCGGGGGAGTGCGACATGGGCCTCGCCGTCGGCGTCGAGAAGCTGTCCGGGGCCGGCCTCCTCACCGGGGGCAACCGCCGGCCCGACAGCCCCACGTGGGAGCCGCACGGGCGCTACGGCGCGGTCGCCGCGCTCGACGGGCGGGTCGGCACCGAGATCATGCCCGGCGTCTTCGCCCAGGTCGGCATGGAGTACGGGCACCGCTACGGCGGCACCAGCTTCGAGCTGTTCGCCCGCATCAGCGAGAAGAACCACGCCCACTCGACGCTGAACCCGAAGGCCGCCTACCAGAAGCGCTTCACGCTCGAGGAGATCATGGGCGACATCATGATCGCCTATCCGAACACCCGGCCCATGTGCTCGGCGAACTGCGACGGCGCCGCCGCGGCCGTGGTGGTGAGCGACGCCGCCCTGCAGAAGCTCTCGCTCGAGCAGCGCCGCCGGGCGCTGAAGGTGTCGGCTTCCGTGCTCACCAGCGACCCCTACACCGAGGGCTGCCAGGTCCTGCCCGACGTCAACACGCTCACCCGCAACGCGGCCACGACCGCCTACGAGCAAGCCGGTGTGGGCCCGGAGGACCTCGATCTGGTCGAGCTCCACGACTGCTTCGCCACCGCCGAGCTCGTGCACTACGACAACCTCGGCCTCTGCGAGCCCGGCGGTGCGGTGGACCTGTTCGAGTCCGGCGCCACCTGGCGCGACGGCGCCCGCCCCGTCAACGTCTCGGGCGGCCTGCAGAGCAAGGGCCACCCCATCGCCGCCACCGGCATCGCCAACATCTGGGAGGTCGCCACCCACCTCCGGGACGAGGCCGGCGAGCGCCAGATCGAGGGCGCCAAGGTGGGCCTGGCCCACGTCATCGGCCTGGGCAGCGCGTGCGGCGTGCACATCCTGGAGAAGGCCGCCGTCTGATCCCTGCTCGGGCCGTCGGGTCCGGGCGGGTCGCCGTGGCGGTTCAGCCGGTGGGCGTGCGGTCGCCGCGGAGCTCGTGCACGACGGTGACCAGCTGGTCCCACGCCGCGGACCAGCCGTCGCGGAAGCCCATCTCGTCGTGGCGTGACGCGTGCTCGGGCGAGCCGTGCACCACGAGGGCCCGGTACGTGGTGCCCGTGCTCGTGGGGCTCAGCGAGATGACGGCGGTGAACGGCGGGTCGAACGAGTCGAGCGCCGGCCGGTAGCCGGGGCCCAGGACGCTCGTCCACACCAGCCGCTCGCCCTCGACGACGTCGAGGTAGCAGCCGGCGACGGTGGTCTCCTCGCCCTCGGGCGAGCGCACGACGTTGCGGAAGGTGCCGCCGGGCCGCAGGTCGATCTCGGACTCGACGGTGGTGTACGGCGCCGGCGAGAACCACCGCTTCACGTGCTCGGGCCGGGTCCAGGCGGCCCAGACGAGCTCGGGCGGCACGTCGACGGTGCGCTCGAGCGTGAGGTCCCGGCTGGGGTCGGGGCGGTGGGCGGGTGGGAAGCTCATGGGTGCTGCTCCTGCTGGTCGTCGAGATCGTCGAGGTCGTCGAGGTGGTGGAGGTGGCGGAGGTGGTCGTCGAGCTGGTCGAGGCGGCGCTCCCACAGGCGGCGCTGGTCCTGCACCCACCGCTCGGCCTCGGCCAGCGGCTCGGGCGCCAGGCGGTACGTGCGCACCCGTCCCTCCTTGCGGGAGGTGACGAGGCCGCTGCGCTCGAGCA
>DATAGR010000076.1:0-3244 GCA_036263575.1 Aquihabitans sp.
GCCACGCCGGTGAGGAGCTGGTCGAGCCCGGCGCGCCAGGTGTTGGCCTCGAACCCCTCGGGCAGGCCCCACCGGGCGCGGTGGGCGTCGTCGAGGCCCCAGCGGACGTGCACCGCCGACGCCCACCCGGCCAGCGTGGCCAGGTCGTCGTCGGTGAAGCCGTAGCGGGCCCGCACCGGGGCGAGGGTGCAGAGGTCGAGCACGGCCGACGCCGCGAAGCGCCCGCCCACGAGGTCGATCAGGGCGGCCACCGCGTCGAGCAGCGGGTACGAGGAGCGCAGCGAGCGGTCGGTGACGCGCCAGCGCAGCAGGGGCGGGCCGTGGTGGGTGCCGGAGCCGGCGCGGTCGGCGGGTGGGCCGAAGGCGGCGTCGACGAGCGGGGAGAAGCGGGCGACGTCGGGGGTCACGATGGCGATGTCGTCCTCGCGCAGCGTCGGGTCCGCAGCCAGCAGGTGGAGGACGGCGTCGCGCACGACCTCGAGCTGGCGCGAGGTGCCGTGGCAGGCGTGGATCTGGATCGACCGGTCGGCGGCGTCCGGCGCCAGGTCCCCGGCCGGAGCCCGGTCGGCGCGCAGGTCGGCCTGGAGGCGGCCGAGCAGGGTGGGCGGCGGCGGGGTCGGGCCGGCGGGCGGGTCAACGACCTCGACGGCGGGGACGCCGCGCGCCTCGGCGTCGGCGAGGAGCACGGTGGCCTCCCGCCGGATCAGCGTCCACGACGCGACGAGCGGGTGCTGGACCACGGCGGCGCTGCGGTCGTCGAGCCGGGCCCGGCGGCCGCCGAGGGGCAGCTGGCCGAGCACCTCGGCTCGGACCCGGGCGCTGGCGGCCGGCGACGGGTCGAGGAGGTAGGCGCCGACCTCGCGGGTGGCGGCCAGGGCCTCGACCAGGTCGAGGAAGGCGGCCCCGCCGGGCAGGGTCGCGAGCCCGAACACCGAGAGGCGCTCGGGCAGGGCCGGCACGGCGAGGTCGCCGCGCCGCACCCGGTCGAGGAGGGCCGGCAGCCGCTCGGGGAGGCTGGGGTGGCCGATCCGCTCCCGCACCAGGCGCCAGAGGTGGGGCTGCCAGGCGACGGCCGGGTCGAGCGGGGCCCCCTGGGGGTCGACGTCGTGACCGGCGCCCCACGCCAGCACCATCTCCGGGCGGTGGACGGCGTAGCGGTCGAACAGGTCGGCCAGGCGCCGGGCCTGGCCGAAGCGGGTGGCGCCGTCGGGCAGACGCGTCAGGGTCCCGAGGCGGGCGTCCCCACCGGCGCCGTGCACGACCTCGAGCACCGACCACACCAGGTGCTCCAGCCGCCAGGGGTCGAACGCCTCGGCCTCGACGGCCCCGGGTGGGCGGTGCCGTGCGAGGTCGAGCTGCTCGGCGTCGACCACGGCGTGGAGGAGCGCGCCGGGGAACGGCATGGCCACGTGGGCGGTCACGCCGTCGGTGGCGCCCGGGCCCTCGCCCGCCCCGAGGCGGCGGGCCAGGTGCAGCCGCAGCCAGCCGCGCATCCCGGCGGTGGGCACGGCCACCCAGTCGGGGGTGAAGGGGTCGTCGCGCGGCCCGGCCAGGGTGTCGGCCAGGCGGTCGGCGAGGGGGGCCAGCGCGGGGGCGGCGATCAGGCGCAGCACGGTGACCCCTCGGCGCGGGTGGCGGCGGCGGTGCCCGGCTCGGGCCCGGTCACGCCGCTGCGATGTGGCCGACGCGGACGGTGGAGCCCGACTCCGTGGGCGTGACCTCGATCCCCACCCGGATCCGCTCGCGCAGCGCGCCGACGTGGCTGATGAGGCCGACCATCCGCCCACCCTCCCGCAACCCGTCGAGCTCGTCCATCGCCAGCTGGAGCGAATCGGGGTCGAGCGAGCCGAACCCCTCGTCGACGAAGAGGGCGTCGAGGCGGACGCCACCCGTGCGGGCCTCCACGCTGTCGGCCACCCCGAGGGCGAGGGCGAGCGACGCCTGGAACGTCTCGCCGCCCGACAGCGAGGACACCGGCCGGAGCGTGCCGGTGTGGGCGTCGTGCACCCAGAGGTCGAGCCCGGCCTTGGCCGCGGCGTTGGCGCCGTCGCGCGCCACCCGGAGCTGGTAGCGCCCGGCGGTCATGGTCACGAGCCGCCGGTTGGCGTGCTCGCAGATGGCCTCGAGGTAGGTGCCGAGGACCCAGCGCTGGAGCGACACCTTGGGGGCGGTGCGACCGGCGCAGCGGTTGGCCACCGCCTCGCAGCGGTCGGCCTCCAGCTCACGAGGGAGGAGGGCGGCCAGCGCCACGCCGTGCTCGGCGACCAGCTCGGCGATGCGGCCCTGCGCCTCGTGGACCTGCGCGTGGCGGGCGACGGCGCGGTCGTTGGCGTCCTGGGCGGCGGCCACGGCGCGGCGGGCGCCCTCGACGTCGGGGCGGTCGACGGGCAGCGTGGCGAGCAGCGGGTCGCCCAGCTGGTCCTGGACGGCCAGGACCCGGCGGTCGTGGTCGCCGACGCGGGCGCCGAGCGCCTCCCGGGCGGGGTGGTCCAGCAGTGCCGCCTCGACCTCGGCGACGTCGGCGAACGGCGAGGCGGCGACGTCGGCGGCCAGCCGCTCGCGGGCCTGCGCCACGCGCTGGGTCGACTCGTGGCCGGCCGTCGCCTGCTCGGCCAGGGCCCGCAGCGCGCCGTCGAGGGCCCGCAGCCGACCGACGGCGTCGGAGACCGAGCCGGGTCCCGCCACCTCGGCGAGCAGCGCAGCGGCCACGGCCGCCTCGTGCTCCTTGACCTCCGCCGACGCGCGGGCGGCCTCGGCCGCGGCGCGCGCCGCCGCCAGGCGCCGTTCGGCCTCGGCGATCCGCCCGGTGAGCGCCTCCGCCCGTGCGGCGACCTCGGCGATGGTGGCGGCGACGGCGTGGGCGGCGCGGTGCTCGGCCCGGGCCGCCCGTGCGGCGGCCCCGGCGGCCGCCGGGTTGGCAGCAGCCTCGGGCCCGGCCCCGGCGAGGGCCTCGGCCTCGGCCAGCTGGAGCGAGGCCACGGCGCCGGCCGCCTCCTCGGCGGCGCGGGTCGCTACGTCGAACGCCCGCTCGGCGGCGTCGACCGCGTCGAGCGAGACCGATCCCGCCGCCGGCTCGGCGGGGCGGGGGTGCTCGGACGCCCCGCAGACCGGGCACGGCTCGGCGTCCTCGAGGGCGGCGGCGAGCACGGCGGCGATGCCGTCGAGGTAGCGCGAGCGCAGGTCGAGGTGGGTGCTCCAGGCGGCCAGCGCCGCCTCCTTGGCCTGCCGGTGCGCGGCCTCGGCC
>DATAGR010000077.1:0-1947 GCA_036263575.1 Aquihabitans sp.
AGGCGGCGCTGGTCGTCGCCGTCCATCTGGCGGAGGTCGGCGCCCCCGTACTTGGCGCCGACCTTGCCGGCGAGCACGTAGTCACCGTCGGGCCCGAGCTCGGCGTCGCCGCGGATCTCGAGGTAGCGCATGGGGTTCTGGGTGTCGAGGATGAACAGGTTGACCGCCGGGTTGCGCTCGAGGTTCTTGGCCTTCTGGCGCGAGGCGTGGATCGACACCTTGAGCTCGCCGTCTTCGTGGAGGAACCACACGGCTGAGAGCTGGGGGCGGCCATCGGGCCCGATGGTGGCGAGCGCCGCGACCTGGGCGTCGAGGAGGTCGGCGACGTGGGTCGGGATGGTGGTGTCAGGCACGGGCGCTCCCTTGGCGTTGGTCGGCTGGGGCCGCGGCGTCGAAGCGGAAGCTCGATGCGGTGGCGTGACCGAAGAAGTCGTGCTGGTGGTAGGTCCGCACTGCGGTGTCGCCCTCGGAGGCACCGACGACGACCATGAGCGGGATGAGGTGGTCCTCTTCGGGCTGGGACACCCGAGCGCTGGGCGCCTGTTCCCACCGCTGCAACCGAGCGGTGCGTTCGGCGGGGGCGCTGTCGAGGACGGTGTCGCCGAGCCAGTCGTCGAACTGGCGGGACGGGACAGCGGACGCCGAACCCATGAGGCGGAGGTTGTGGTAGCTGAGGCCGCTGCCGAGGATGAGGATTCCCTCGTTGCGCAGCGGGGCCAGCGCTCGGCCTACGGCGAGGTGCTCGTCGGGGTCGTAGCCGTGCTTGATCGACATCTGGACCACGGGGATCTCTGCGTCGGGCCACGCCGCCGCCATGGGGGCGAACATGCCGTGGTCGTAACCGCGGTCGGGGTCCTCGGCGACGGGGATCCCTGCCTCGGTGAGCAGGTCCACGACGCGGGCGGCGAGTGCCGGCGAGCCGGGCGCCGGGTACTGGATCCGGTAGGTGTGCTCGGGGAAGCCGCCGTAGTCGTAGAGCATGGGCGGGTTCGGGTTCGTCTGGACCGTGAACGTCGGCGCTTCCCAGTGGCCCGAGACCATGAGTATGGCCTTGGGGGCGGTGGGCAGCTCGGCGGGCAGCTTGCGGAGGGACTGCTCGAGCTCGGCCATGCCGTCGCGGATGGGGCCCGTGAGCCATGGCCAGGGGCCGCCGCCGTGGGAGATGAAGTAGGTGGGCATCGTGGGGGTCGTGGTGGTGGTCATGGGATCAGTCCTCGAGCTCGATGACGACCTTGCCGTTGGCCTTGCCGGCGCCGAGGGTGGCGAGGCCGGCCGGGGCCTGGTCGAAGGGGATGACGGTGGAGACGCTGACGACGAGGTCCCCGGCGACGACCTGGTCGACGAGCGGTGCGACGACCTCTCGGACCGGCGTCGCCATGATCGAGGTCGCCGTCACACCTGCCGCCGCGAGCGACTCGTCGTCCGGGGCGACGGTGGTGGTCGAGATCTTCCCGCCGCGGCGCACGGCGCCGGCGGGGACGTCGGCCGGGTCGAAGCTGGCCACGTTGACCAGAGCGTCGACACCGTCGGGGTGCAGGGCGCGGACCTGCTCGGTGACATCGCCGGCGGTCCGGTCGATGATGGTGGACGCACCGAGGCTGCGAACCCGATCCGCGCTATCGGGGGTCGCGGTGGCGATCACGGTCAGCCCACGGGCCGCAAGGAGTTGCACGGCGTAGGAGCCGACGCCGCCGCCGGCACCGTTGACCAGCACCGTCTGGCCGGCCTGGGGGTCGACGGCATCTACGGCCTGCGCCGCGGCAGCACCAGCGAGGGGGATGGCGGCGGCGGTGGCGAAGTCGAGCGCAGCCGGCTTCGCCACGACGGCAGCGGCGGGCAACACGGCGTACTCGGCGATGGTGCCGGCCTGGATCGGCGGGGCCAGCAGCACGTGGCCGAGGACCTCGTCGCCGACGGCGATGCCCTCGACGCCCGAGCCGACCGCCT
>DATAGR010000078.1:0-12212 GCA_036263575.1 Aquihabitans sp.
CCTGGCCGCCCCCGACGTCGGGCCGGCCGAGGTCCGCACCGAGGTGCTGCGCGCCGGGCGCAGCGCCAGCCAGGTCCGCACCGTGCTGGTGCAGGGCGGACGGCCCTGCGTCGAGGCCACCTTCACGCTCGGCACGTTGGCGCCCACCACCTCGCCGCCGTGGTGGACGGGGCGCGCACCGTTCGAGGTGCCCGCCCTCGAGGACTGCACCAGGCTCCCCGCCGCACGCGAGGGCGCGCCGTTCACCGTGTCGATCATGGACCGCACCGACCTGCGGCTCGACCCCGCCGTGCTCGGCTTCGCCAGCGGCGCCCCGTCCGGGCGCGGCGAGGTGCGGGGCTGGATCTCGTTCGCCGACGGGCGCCCGGCCGACGCCCTCGGCCTCCTGTTCTTCGTCGACGCCCTCCCGCCGGCCACGTTCGAGCTGGTGGACGCCGGCTGGGTGCCGACGCTGTCGCTCACCGCCTACGTGCGCGCCGTGCCCGCGCCCGGCCCGCTGCGGATCCGCATGGCGGCGCAGGTGGTCGACGACGGGCGCTTCGACGAGGTGTGCGAGGTCTTCGACGCCGGCGGCCGCCTCGTGGCCCAGGCCACCCAGCTCGCCGGGATCCGCATCCCCGAGGGCGCCGAGGCCCCGCCCAGCGCGTAGGAGCGGGGGTTGCCCGGGCGACGGTGCGGGGTTAGGCAGTCGCCATGACCTCGTGGACCGCGCCCCCCGGACCCGACGGCCCGCCGAGCACGGCTCTGCTCACCGACCACTACGAGCTCACCGGCCTGGACGCCGCGCTCGGCTCGGGCGTCGCCCACCACCGGGCCACGTTCGAGGTCTTCGCCCGGCACCTCCCGTCCGGCCGCCGCTACGGCGTGGTGGCCGGCGTGACCCGGGCGGTCGACGCCATCACCCGCTTCCGCTTCGGCGGGGCCGAGCTCGCGTTCCTGCGCGAGCGCGCCTTCCTCCGACCGTCGACCATCGACTGGCTCGCCGACTTCCGCTTCACCGGCGACGTCGACGGCTACCACGACGGCGAGTTGTTCTTCCCCCACTCGCCCGTGCTCACCGTCGAGGGCACCTTCGCCGAGGGCCTCGTGCTGGAGACGCTCCTGCTCAGCGTGCTCAACCACGACGGCGCGGTCGCGGCCGCCGCGGCGCGCATGGTCGACGCCGCGAACGGCCGCACCACCATCGAGGGCGGCGCCCGTCGGACCCACGAGGAGGCCGGCGTGGCCGCGGCCCTGGCCGCCCACATCGCCGGGGTCGACCTCAGCTCGAACCTCGAGGCCGCCCGCCGCCACGGGCTGCCCACCGCAGGCACCACCATGCACGCGTTCACGCTCGCCCACGCCTCGGAGGCCGACGCGTTCCGCGCCCAGGTGGAGGCGCTCGGCCCCGGGTCGACGTTCCTGGTCGACACCTACGACACCGCCGAGGGGATCCGGCGGGCGGTGGCCGCCGCCGGGCCCGGCATCGGGGCGATCCGGCTCGACTCGGGCGACCTGCGCGCCGAGGCCGTCGCCGCCCGCCGGCTGCTCGACGAGCTGGGCGCGACCGGCTGCCAGATCGTCGTGTCGGGCGATCTGGACGAGCACGCCATCGCCGCGCTCGCCGACGCCCCGGTCGACCGCTACCTCCTCGGCACGCGCCTGGTGACGGGCTCCGGTGCGCCGACCGCCGAGCTCGTCTACAAGCTCGTCGCCATCGCCGACGGGCCCGGCGAGGACGCGCCCCAGCGCGCCGTCGCCAAGACCTCCACGGGCAAGGGCCACCGGGGCGGGCGCAAGGTGGCCACCCGCGTCCTTGACGCCGACGGCCTCGCCGTCGCCGAGCGGGTGCTGGCACCGGGCGACGACCCGCCGCCGATCGCCGCCGAGCACGTCGAGCGCGGCCTGCAGGTGCCGTGGCTGATCGACGGCCGGCCGATCCGGCCGTTCAGCGTGGAGGCGGCGCGAGCCCACCACGCGGTGGCCCGGGGCGAGCTGCGCCCCGCCCACCGAGCCCTGGAGCCGGGCCCGCCCGCCTTCGTCGCCGGCCTCTGACCGCCCGGCCCGAGCAGCCCCGACGAGCCGACCGGCGGTGTCAGGCCGGCGCCGTCGGGCCGACGCGGTCAGGCCGCCGTCCACGCCGGGCGCGACGTGCGCCACACGACGTCGGTGCCGGTCTCGCTCGGCGCCACGTGCGGCCGGTTCGGCTCGATCGTGCCGATGCGCTCGTAGCCCAGCTTCTCGGGCACCCGGCTGCTCGCCACGTTGGCGATGTCGTGGTGGATCTCGACGTGCTCGATGCCCGCCACCGTGAACGCGAGGTCGGTGGCGGCCCGCGCCGCGGCGGTGGCCACCCCCCGGCCGGCGTGGTCCACGTGCACCCAGTAGCCGAGCTCCAGGGCATCGGGCCCGAGGCGCCGGTGCAGGCCCATGGCACCGACCACCACGCCGTCGCGCCACACGCCCATCGCGAGGTCGCCGCCGTCCTGGCGCCTCTGGACCCAGTGCTCGATCAGCTCCACCCGCTGCTCGACCGCCATCGGCTCGAAGCGGATCCACGGCATCCACGGCCGGAGGTGCTCGACGCTGGCCGTGACCGCGGCGTGGAGGGCGGGCGCGTCGGCGGGCGCCCAGGCGCGCAGCACGAGGTCGTCGACCTCGGTCCCCTCCGGCAGCACGTCCACGGGCCCATGGTGGCCGCTCGGCGGGCCCCGGGACCGCCGGTTTCGACCGGCGGGCCTTCACGCCACCGGACGGCCGCCGGTACCCTCGAACCGACCGCCGGGACGTCCCGTCCCCGCCGAGGAGGCCGCATGACCGCCACCGATGCCCCCGTCGACCGCACGGCCACGGCCCCGGCCACGCCGCTGCGCCCGGGCCGGGTCGAGACCGACCGCCTCGCGGCGCGCATCGCGGTGGCGCCGGGCCGCGAGCGCCGCGAGGTGACCTCGCCCCTCACCGGCGAGGTGATCGGCGAGGTGCCGATCGGCACCGCCGACGACGTCGCCGCCGCGGTCGCGGCGGCCCGCCAGGTGCAGCGCCGCTGGGCCCAGCGCCCGGTCAAGGAGCGCGCCGCCGTCCTGCTCCGCTACCACGACCTCGTGCTCGAGCACCAGGACGAGCTCCTCGACCTCATCCAGGCCGAGAACGGCAAGGCCCGGGTCTGGGCCTTCGAGGAGATCCTCGACCAGGCCGTCACCGCCCGGTACTACGCCCGCCTGGCGCCCCGGGCCCTCAAGCCGCACCGCCGGATGACCGCCCTGCCGGGCCTCGTCACCGCCACCGAGCACCACGTGCCGAAGGGCGTGGTCGGCGTCATCTCGCCGTGGAACTACCCGCTCGTGCTGGCCGTGTCCGACGCCCTGGCCGCGCTCGTGGCCGGCAACGGCATCGTGATCAAGCCCGACTCGCAGACGCCGTTCACCGCCCTGCGGGCCTTCGAGCTGCTGGAGGAGGCCGGCCTGCCCGAGGGCCTCGTCCAGGTCGTGACCGGCCCGGGCACGCAGGTGGGCACGGCCATCATCGAGGCCGCCGACTACCTCATGTTCACCGGCTCCACCGCCACCGGCCGCACCATCGGCGCCCAGACCGGTGGACGGCTCATCGGCTACTCGGCCGAGCTCGGCGGCAAGAACGCCATGGTCGTCACCGCCGACGCCGACCTCGACCGCACCGTCGAGGGCGCGGCCGTCGCCTGCTTCGCCAACACCGGCCAGCTGTGCATCTCGATCGAGCGCATCTACGTCGACCGCGCCATCGCGCCGGCGTTCACGTCGCGCTTCGCCGCCCACGTCGCCCAGCTCGAGCTCGGCGCCGAGCAGGCCTACGGCGCCGACGTCGGCTCGCTCTCGTCGCCCGCGCAGCTCGAGAAGCTGCAGGAGCACCTCGACGACGCCGTCGCCAAGGGCGCGACCGTCGTGGCCGGCGGCACGGCGCGGCCCGACATCGGGCCGCTGTTCTTCGAGCCCACCGTGCTCGCCGACGTCACCCCGGACATGGCCGTCCACCGCGAGGAGACGTTCGGGCCGCT
This sequence comes from Aquihabitans sp., assembly GCA_036263575.1. Lineage (GTDB taxonomy): Bacteria > Actinomycetota > Acidimicrobiia > Acidimicrobiales > Iamiaceae > Aquihabitans. The sequence goes on from DATAGR010000078.1 coordinate 4,010, forward strand.
CGTCGCGATCTACACCTACGACAGCGTCGACGACGCCATCGACGAGGCCAACGACACCGAGTACGGCCTCAACGCCAGCGTCTGGTCGGGCGACGTGAAGCGTGGCAAGGCCATCGCCCAGCGCCTCATGGCCGGCACGGTCAACGTCAACGACGGCTACTCGTCGGGCTGGGGCAGCGTCGACGCGCCGATGGGCGGCATGAAGGCCTCCGGCGTGGGCCGACGCCACGGGCGAGACGGGCTCCTCAAGTACACCGAGTCCCAGACCATCGCCGTGCGCTCGGCGCTGGCCCAGAAGCTGCAGGACCCCGGCCCCGACGGCACCGGCTACGCCAAGCGCTTCACCGCCCTCCTGCGGGCGGCCAAGCACCTGCCCCGTTGACCGCCCCCTCCCGTCCGGCGGGCTCGTTCGACCGGCGCACGCTCGTGCTCAGCGCGCTCGTCCTCGCCGTCGTGATCGTCGGCGGGGTGGCGATCGTCGCCCTCACGTCCGACGGCGGCGACCAGCGGGCCAACGAGGTGCAGGAGGGCGAGATCCCGCCGGCCGAGGCCATCCCCCAGCCGGGTCGGGGGCGGGCGCCCGAGCGGCCGGGCGACCGAGGCGGCTGGGAGCAGCTGGCGATCCTGGGCGTCATCGTGATCGCCGTCACCGGCATCGGCCTGGTGATCTTCCGCGGCGGTCGGCGGGCTCGCGCCGACCGGGCTCGGTGGCTCGCCGCCGGGCGCTCCGGGCGCGACGGCGCGCTCGACGACGCCTCGCCGTAGGCGGTGGTCCGACGCCCGTCAGGTGACCATCGGTCGGGTGGCGTGGGCCGGGTCGAGGTGCTCGTCGGCGGCGAGGACCTCGGCGAGGGCGACGACCGCGGCCAGCGCGTCGGCGTGGGTGACGTAGGGCGCGGCGAAGCCGAGCCGCACGATGTCGGGTTCGCGGAAGTCGCCGACCACGCCGCGCGCGATCAGGGCGCGGACCACCCCGTAGGCGTCGGGGTGGCGGAGCGACACCTGCGACCCGCGCCGGCCGGGGTCGCGCGGCGTGGCCACGTCCGTGCCCGGCAGCAGCGCGTCGAGCGCCTCGAGGAAGAACGACGTGAGCGACACCGACGCGGCACGGACGTCGGCGATGTCGTGGCCCTCGAAGGCGTCGAGGGCGGCGTCGAGGGCGAGCAGCGACAGGAGCGGCGGGGTGCCCACCCGGCCGCGCGAGATCCCCGGTGCCGGCTCGTAGGTGGGGGCCATGGCGAACGGGTGGGCGTGGCCCTGCCACCCGGCGAGCGGCTGGTCGAAGCCCTCCTGGTGGCGGTGGGCGACGTAGAGGAAGGCCGGGGCGCCGGGGCCGCCGTTGAGGTACTTGTAGCCGCACCCCACGGCGAGGTCGGCCTCGTGCTCGTCGAGGCCCACCGGCAGGGCGCCGGCGGCGTGGCTGAGGTCCCAGCACGCCAGCGCGCCGGCGGCGTGGGCGGCGCACGTGATCGCCGGCAGGTCCCACCGCTCGCCGGTCCGGTAGTCGACCGCCGAGACGGCGACGAGGGCGACCTCGGCGCCCCGCTCGGCCAGGACCTCGGCCATGGCCGTCGGGGGGGCCAGGACGACCTCGAGCCCGGCCAGGCGGGCGGCGCCGTGGAGGACGTACAGGTCGGTCGGGAACGAGTCGGGGTCGGTGACGACCACCGGGCGGCCGGGCCGGAGGCGGGCGGCGGCCACGAAGCACTTGAACAGGTTGACCGTCGTGGAGTCGGTCACCACGACCTGGCCCGGCGCCGCGCCCACCAGGCGGCCGATGCGGTCGCCCACGCGCTCAGGCGCCTCCCACCAGCCGTTGGCGTTCCAGGAGGCGATGAGGTCGGTGCCCCACTGGCGCGCCACCACGTCGGCGACGGCTGAGCCCACGTGGCGCGGGAGGGCGCCGAGCGAGTTGCCGTCCAGGTAGACGAGCCCGGGCGGGAGGGAGAAGCGGTCCCGCACGTCTCGCAGCGCGCCGGTCGCGTCGAGCTCGGCGGCTCGGGCTGCCAAGGCCTCCCGGTCGGTCGCGCGCATGGGTCTCCTCGGTCGGGCTCGGGGACGGGCGTCGCCAGTCTGGCGGCCGGTCACCCGACCGGCGCCGACCGGCGCAGCAGACTGGTCCGGTGGACGCCGAGCAGCTCATCGAACGCCTGGGGCTGGCCCCCCACCCCGAGGGCGGCTGGTACCGCGAGACCTGGCGAGACGCCCCGGCCGACGGCGGTCGAGGGGCCGGCAGCGCCATCTACTTCCTCCTCGCGGCCGGAGAGCGCTCGCACTGGCACCGGGTGGACGCCGCCGAGGCCTGGCACCACTACGCCGGCGACCCGCTCGAGCTGGCCATCGCCGACGGCGACCACCACTCGGTCACCGTCCTGGGCACCGACCTGGGCACCGACCTGGCGGCCGGCCGGGAGCCGCAGGCCGTGGTGCCGGCCCGGGCGTGGCAGGCGGCGCGCCCGACGGGGCCGTGGGCGCTCGTCGGCTGCACGGTCGCCCCGGCGTTCGACTTCGCCGGCTTCGAGCTGGCGCCGCCGTCGTGGGTCCCGGACGGGTGGGCCGCGCCCGGCTGGTGAGCGTCGGCACCGGCGGACGGGCGGGCCTGCGGCGGGCTCAGGCCACTAGCGAGACCAGGGCCCAGAGCGCGGCGACCAGGCCGATCCCGGCCATCACCAGCGACCGCGTGACCGGCGCCTGCTCGAGCTCGCCATCGGCACGGGTGCTGCGCTGGGGCGGCCGGACGATGGCGGCCACGTTGCCGGCCACGAGGGCGGCACCCATGGCCAGCACCAGGTAGACGAGGAGGTCCTCGCCCAGGAACGGCGTGAAGGACTCCTCGGCCAGGACGTGCACGGCGCCCACGGTACCGACCGACCCGGGCCCTCCCCGAGCCGGCGGGCGTCGCCACCGTCACAAACGTCGGAAACGCTTCAGGCCGGCCCGGTCGGCGCCGATAGGTGTCGCAGCCGGTGGACACATCGCCCCACCGGTGTCGGGGTCCGGAGCGAGGGCCACTCCCCTCCCTCCACACACATCGCTCACCGGGCTTGTCCAGGGCCCGAGCCTTGTGGTGGCCCTCGCTCCCCCCGACCCCACCCCTCGGCCCGCCGCCTCGGCGCCGAGCGACGGCCCGAGCCACCTGGCGGCCACCTACGCTGCCCCGGTCCCCTCCGCCGCCGAGGCCTGCGATGACCGCCCCCGCCCCACCCTCGCCACCCGTCGCGGCCCCGCCGGCCGCGCCGCCCGGCTCGCGCACGGTCCGCCTGACCGCCGCCGTCGCCCTGGTCGGCGTGCTGGTGGCCGTCGTCGCCCTCGGGCTCGCCCTTCGGCCCCTCGAGACCCCCACCCAGGACTGCGGGACCGCGCTGACGTACCTCCTCGACGGCCGGATCGACGAGCTGGTCGACCCCGAGGACCCGCCGGCCGGGGTGACCCGGGCAGAAGCCCAGGCCAACAACCGCGAGCCGTGCCAGGAGCGGGCTGCGGCCCGGGCCCTGCCGGCCGGCGCGGCCCTGGTGGGCGGGACCCTCGTCGCCGTGGTGGCCGTCGGCATCGAGTTCGTGGTCCGACTGCGCCTCGCCGGCGCCCACCGCCGCCAGCAGTGGCTCGGCCCCCCGAGCGCCGGCGACCCCGCCGGCTGACCTTCCCGGCCGGCCCGCCGACCCGGGGCCCACGCCACGACGCCCAGGCCCGCATGGGGGGTGGCCCCCATGGCCCCCGCACCGGCCGACCCGCACGCTGGGCCCCATGCCGACCACGAGCGCCGCGCCCACCACCTCTCCCGCCGACCTGAACCTCGACGCCCTGGTCGACGCCACCCCCGACGGTCGCGATCGGGTCGTCGACGCCCTCCGTGCCCTCAGCATCGCGGTGGTCGTGCTGTGGCACTGGGTCCTGTCGATCACCCACGTCGACGCGAGCGGCGCCCTCACCATGCCGAACCCGATCGACCGGGTCCCCGGCCTCTGGCTGGCGACCTGGGTGCTGCAGATCATGCCGGTCTTCTTCGTGGTCGGCGGCTACGCCAACCTGGCCGGGTGGGAGGCCGTCCGCCGGCGCGGCGGCGGCTGGACCGCCTACGCCCGCCGCCGCCTGGCCCGGCTCCTGCGGCCGGTCGGGGCCTTCGTGGCCGTGTGGCTCGTGCTCGACGTCGTCGTTCGCCTGGCCCGGCCGGGCACGGCCAGCGTCTGGACCTGGGGCCGGGTCGTGTTCGTCCCGCTGTGGTTCCTCGGCGCCTACGTCGCCGTGGTGCTGCTGGCCCCGCTCGCCGTGGCCGCGCACCGGCGGCGCCCGTGGCTGGCCGTCGGGCTCCTGGGCGGCGCGGTGGTGGCGCTCGACCTGGCCCGCTTCCACCTCGGCTGGACCGCCGCCGGGCTGGTGAGCTCGCTGCTCGTGTGGGTCTTCGCCCACCAGCTGGGCCTGTGGTGGCGCGACGGCACGGCCACGGCCTGGTCGGTGGCCCGGCGCGGTGCGGTGGCCGCCGCCGGGCTGGCCGGGCTCGTGGTGCTGACCGGCTCCGGCTGGTACCCCCGCTCGATGGTGGCGGTGCGCGGCGAGGACGTCTCGAACCTGTTCCCCACCACGGCCTGCGTCGCAGCCCTGGCGGTCTTCCAGGCCGGCCTGGTGCTGCTGGCCAGGCCGGCCCTCGATCGCCTGCTGGCGCGTCGAGCGGCGTGGCGGGCGACGGTGGCGGTGAACGCCGTGGCCATGACCGTCTTCACCTGGCACATGACGGCGCTGGTGGCGGTCATCGGGGTGTGGCGGGTGGCCGGCGGCACGCTGCGCAGCGAGGCCGACGCCGCCTGGTGGGCCCAGCGCCCGCTCTGGCTGCTGGGCCCCGGCCTCGTCCTCGCGGGCCTGGTCGCCGCCTTCGGCCGCCTGGAGCGCCCCCGCCCGACGCCCGCTCCGTCACCCGGCGTGGTGAGATGAGGCCATGGACACCCCCCAGCGTCGCTCCCGCCTCCCGCTGATCGCCGGCATCGTCGTGGTGCTGGTCGCCGTCGCCGTCGGCGCCTTCCTGTACGCCACCCGTGACACGTCGGACCCCGAGCTGCAGATCGCCGAGACCGACGAGGGCACCGGGGAGGCCGTCGACACCGGCTCGCTCGACGGGTCGTGGACCGTCGTCCCCGGCGAGGGCGAGAACCTCACCGAGGCCGGCTACCGGGTCCGCGAGGTCTTCGCAGCCGGCTCGCGGGAGGCCACCGCCAACGGCCGGACCAAGGACGTCACCGGCACCCTCACCGTGGCCGGCGGCGCCGTCACCGAGGGCTCCTTCACCGTCGACGTCACCACGCTCCAGAGCGACGAGGGCCGGCGCGACAACGCCATCAAGGACCGGGGCCTCCAGACGAACGAGTTCCCCGAAGCGACCTTCGCGCTGACCGAGCCGGTGCCGCTCCCCGAGCTGGCCGACGGCGAGGCGTTCGAGGTCGAGGTCACCGGGGAGCTGACGCTCCACGGCGTGACAAACCCGGTCACCATCCCCTTGGAGGGCCTGGTGTCGGGCGACACGATCACGGTGCAGGGCTCGGCACCGGTCGTCATGGCCGACTACGAGATCGAGCCGCCCAGCGTCGGCGGCTTCGTCGAGGTCGAGGACGAGGGCAGCTTCGAGTTCCTCGTCAACTTCCAGCAGGCCTAGCGGCGGTCCCCTCGAAGCCGGGCGCCACCGCGCCCCGGCCGCTCGCTTCCCGCCACGCCGCCTCCTGGCGCCCCAGCTCGGTCTGGGGCTCGGCGCCGACCCAGGGCCAGAGCTCCTCGGCGATGTGGCGCCAGTTCGCCGTGGCCCCGAGCTCGCCCAGCACGGCGTACAGGCCGAGGTTGATGCGCTGGATGATGACCATCGAACGGGGCACGTTGGCGGCCCGCATGATCTCGCCGTGGTCCCCGGTCGTGTCGAAGAAGCGCTTCACCGTCTCGCTGGCGTAGGCCTGGGTGAGCGTGAGCGGGGCGTCCTCGAGGACGAACTCGTAGAAGTGCCCGAAGTAGTCCTGGATCTGCTCGTCGGTGAACTGGTTGCCGGCCGGCAGGAGGCCGACCTCCTCGATGGTGCGACGGAAGGCGGCCAGGTCGTGGTCGAGCACCATCGCCGTGATCATGTCCTGGAAGGGCCGCAGCTCGGCCGGCGTGTAGCGCTTCACCAGGCCGTAGTCGAGGAACGTCACCGACCCGTCGCCGCCGAACAGGTAGTTGCCGGGGTGGGGGTCACCGTTGAAGGCGCCCAGCCGGTAGAGGCTGCCGAAGACGAACCGGTAGATCGCCTCGCCGGCCAGGTCCCGCTGCTCGGCGCTCCACCCCGTCACCTCCGAGAAGCGGGCGCCGGTGGCCAGCTCGGTCGTGAGCACCCGTGCCGTCGACAGCTCGTCGACCACCGCCGGCACGTGGATGAACGGGTGGTCGGCGTAGTACGCCGCGAAGAGCCGCTGGTTGTCGGCCTCCAGCCGGTAGTCGAGCTCCTCGGTGATGCGATCCCGCAGCTCCGCCACCAGCGGCTTCGGGTCGAGGCCCGGGAAGAGGGCGCGCAGGGCGCCGAAGACGAGCCCGGCGTTGTCGAGGTCGGCTCGGATCGCCTCGCCGACGCCTGGGTACTGCACCTTGACGGCCACGGCCCGCCCGTCGCGGGTGAGCGCCCGGTGGACCTGGCCGATGGACGCCGCCGCGATCGGGACGGGGTCCCACTCGGCGAAGACCTCCTCCGGCGGCGCGCCCAGCTCGGCCCCCACCACGCCGGCGGCGAGCTCGGGCGCCATCGGCGGCGCATCCTGCTGCAGCTGGGCGAGGGCCTCGCGCACGGGCTCGGGGAGGCCCTGGTCGAGGTAGCTCGCCATCTGGCCCAGCTTCATCATCGCCCCCTTGAGGTTGCCGAGCGTCTCGGCGACCTGCTCGGCGGTGCGCAGCTGGCGGGCCTCGTCGAGCTGCTCTCGCCGCTCGGCGTCGGCGAAGACCCGACGCGCCCGGTCGAGGGCCCAGCCGCCGCTGGCGCGGGTGGCCACCGACGCCAACACCGCGTTGCGCTGGGCCCGGCTGGTCGCCTCGATGGGTCCGAGCTCGGGGCCCGTTGCCGGCCCCTCGCCGGCGACCGGTGCGGCGGGACCGGGCCCGGCGGGCCGGCGCTGGCGCCACCAGGCGACGGCGGCGACGCCGCCGGCCACCACGGCGGCACGGGCGGTGGCACGGCGCGAGGGCATGGCCGCCGACGCTACGGCGTGCGCCGCGTCGGGACCGAGTCCGCCGCCAGAGCGACCGCCCGGTGACCGGGGGCTCGGCGTACCCTGCGGCATGGACACGACCACGGCCTACGGCGAGACCCGTCGGCGCATCACGGCCCTCCTGCGCGAGGCGCCGCCCGAGGCCGCCGAGCGCATGGTGCCCGCCTGCCCGGCGTGGACGGTGCAGCAGCTCGCCAGCCACGTGGTGGGCGTGTCGGCCGACATCCTCGCCGGCAACGTCGGTGGCGCCGGCACCGACCCGTGGACCGAGGCCCAGGTCGTCGCCCGCCGCGGCCGCTCGCTCGCCGAGCTGGCCGACGAGTGGGACGACACGTGCCCGCAGGTCGAGGCCGCGCTGGCCGGCGGCCTGCTCCCGGCCCAGGCCGTGTTCGACCAGGTGACCCACGAGCACGACCTGCGGGGCGCCCTCGACCGCACCGGCGAGGTCGACGATCGCTCCGTCGCCATCGGCCTCGACTTCGTGCACGAGCGGTGGCCCGTGGTGACCGTCGCCGCCGGCCTGCCGCCGCTGCACATCACCGCCGGCGACACCGAGCTGGTGGCCGGCGACGACCCCGAGGTCCACCTGCGGCTCACCGGCTTCGAGGCGCTGCGAGCGCTCACCGGGCGGCGCAGCCTCGACCAGGTCCGCCGCTACGACTGGGGCGTCGACCCCGAGCCGTGGCTGCCCGCCTTCACGTGGGGCCCGCTCCGGCCGTCCCCCGTGGACCTCGACTGGTGAGGTCGACGCGATGGACCTGAGCGCCGGCGACCTCGCCGACCTCGCGACGTGGGCGTACCTGCTCATCTTCGGCATCGCCGCCGGGGACGCCGTGGTCCCCGTGCTGCCGGGCGAGACGGCGGTCATCCTCGGCGGCGTGCTGGCCCAGCGCGGCGACCTGTCGCTGTGGCTGGTGATCCTGGTCGGGGCGCTCGGGGCCGCGGTGGGCGACAACGTCTCGTACCAGCTCGGCCGGGTCGCCAACCGGAGGGGG
>DATAGR010000079.1:0-4289 GCA_036263575.1 Aquihabitans sp.
CGACGACAAGCTCGGCGCGGTCACCGATGGCGACCCGGCGTCGACGTGGCGCACCGAGAAGTACGAGGACCGCGACGGGCTCGCCGGCAAGGAGGGCGTCGGCCTGGTCGCCACCACCACGGAGCCCGCCGACCTGGAGGAGCTCGTCGTCACCACGCCCGTCGGCGGGTGGACCGCGCAGGTGTACGTGGCCGAGGGCTTCCCGCCGGGGGACCTGGCCGGCTGGGGCGACCCGGTGGCCGAGGCGACCGACGTCGCCGCCGGCGAGGTCACGGTCGACCTCGGCGGGCGGACCGGCAACGCCGTCCTCGTCTGGTTCACCCGCCTGGCCCCGTTCGAGGACCGCTTCGCGGCCCAGATCGGCTCGCTCGAGCTGCGCGGCTCGTGACGCCGCCCGGCGCCCCGCCCCTGCCCACCGACGAGCGCGACCTCGTGGCGGCTGCCCAGGCCGGCGACCGACGGGCGCTCGACCGGCTCCTGCGCGACCACCAGGCACGGATCCACGCCGTGTGCCGCCGCATCACGGGCAACGACGCCGACGCCCTCGACGCCACCCAGGAGGCGCTGATCGCCGTCGTGCGGGGCCTCCCTCGCTTCGACGGGCGTGCCCGCTTCTCCACGTGGGTGTACCGCATCGCCACCAACGCCTGCCTCGACGAGCTGCGCCGCCGGCAGCGCCGCCCCCGCACCGGCCTCCCGGAGCACGACGGCGCACCCGTCGACCCCGTCGACGCCCGAGGCTCGGCCGTCGACGACCGGGTGGCCGACGCCCTCGCCGTGGACGCCGCCCTGGCCGCCCTCCCCGAGGAGTTCCGCGTCGCCGTGGTCCTGCGCGACGTCTGCCAGCTCGACTACGCCGAGATCGCCGAGGTCCTCGACATCCCGGCCGGCACCGTCCGCTCCCGCATCGCCCGGGGCCGCGGTCAGCTCGCCGACCGACTCGGCGGGAACCAACCCGACGCCACCGGACGTCCCACCCCTGCGCCATGACCGATCCCACGCCACCACCCACCGACGACGACCTGTCCACCGTGCTCGACGGCACGGCCGACCCCGCGCTGGCCGCCCGGGTCGAGGCCGACGCCGCCGCCCGCGCCCGCCTCGACGCGCTGCGGGGTGCGGTCGCCGCGGTCCGCGAGCCCGTGCCGCCGCTCGACGCCGCCACCGTCGACCGGCTGGTGGCCACGGCCCTCGACGCCGCCGACGACGGCGACGGCTCGACGGAGGGCCCGGCCGGCGCGCCAGGGGAGGACGCGGTCGTGGCGCCGCTGCGCCCACGGCGGGCGGCGGTGGCACCCCCGTGGCTGGTGGCGGCGTCCATCGTCGCCCTCGTCGCCATCGGCCTCGCCCTCGTGTGGTCGGGCCGCGACGACGGCGGCACCGACCAGGCCGGCGTCACGACCTCCGCTGAGGACGGGACGTCGTCCGGGGCCGGCCAGGTCGCCGAGGAGGAGTCGGCCCCGGAGGGTGGAGCAGGAGGTGGTGGAGGTGGCAGCGACACGAGTGGCGAGCGGAGCGACGACGCGGACACCACGACTGCGAGCGGTGCTCCCGAGGCGACCACCACGCCCGGCGCGGGCGACGCCAGCTTCAGCCCGGCACCGCTCGGCGCGTACCCGACGCTCGAGGCGCTGCGCACGGCGCTGCGCGACACCTTCCCGGCCCCCGAGGTCGCGGCCGGTGGCACCACCCTCAGCACCGCCCAGCGCTCGCGGTGCGCCTCGCTGATGCGCCAGGTGTTCGACCTCCCCGCCGACCCGACCCGCACCGGCGTGGCCACCGTCGACGGCGAGGAGCTCCTCGTGTACGAGTTCGAGGCGCCGTCGGTCCGCGACGGCAGGCCCACCACCTTCGTCACCGTGAACGACCCCGCCTCCTGCAACGCCCGGCTGAGCTTCGAGCGCGACCCCAGCTGACCTGGGCGCTCGGGCCGGCCCGGCGCGCGGCCGCCGTCGCCCGTCAGCGGTTCGTGGTCTCCCCGACGGGTAGGGTGGCCGGCCATGGCCGCCCCGACCAGACCTCCGAGCGACAACGGGATCGTCCCCGCCGAGTGGCCGGCCCAGGCGGCCGACACGATCGTCGAGACGATCGGCAAGGTCCGGGACAAGACCACCAAGCCGGCCCTCACCGCCGCCCGCGCCCTCGTCTACGGCACCCTGGCCGCCGTCGTCGGCACCGTGGCCGTGGTCGTCCTGCTCGTGCTCCTCGGCCGGCTCTACGCCAACTACGTCCCCGGCGACATCTGGCCGCTCTACGCCGCCCTGGCCGTGGTCTTCATCGGGCTCGGCCTGGTCCTGCTCAAGCGGGCCAACGCGCCGATCGACGCCACCGACTGAGCCCCGCCGCCCGCCCCGACCCGCTCGGGAAGAGGCGCACCCGCCCGGGTGTTGGAACCCAACGTCCATCGAAACGGGAGTCACCGTGCCTGCCATCCGCAACGTCGTCATCATCGGGTCCGGACCTGCCGGGCTCACGGCGGCCATCTACACCGCTCGCGCCAACCTCGAGCCGCTGGTGCTCGAGGGCGAGCCCTCCTCCAGCTCGGACCAGCCCGGTGGCCAGCTGATGCTCACCACGGAGGTCGAGAACTTCCCGGGCTTCCCCGACGGCGTCATGGGCCCCGACCTCATGGCCCGCTTCCGGGAGCAGGCGGTGCGGTTCGGCGCCGAGACCAAGCTGGAGAAGGTCAGCCGGGTCGACTTCTCCGAGCGCCCGTTCAAGCTCTGGGTCGGCGACCCCGACGCCGCCGAACCCACCTACCTGGCGGCATCGGTCATCGTCTCGACCGGCGCCCAGTCGCTCATGCTGAACCTCCCCCGGGAGAACCAGCTCATCGGCCACGGCGTGTCGACGTGCGCGACCTGCGACGGCTTCTTCTTCCGGGGCCACCACATCGCCGTGGTGGGTGGTGGCGACTCCGCCATCGAGGAGGCGACGTTCCTCACCAAGTTCGCCGACAAGGTGACGATCATCCACCGCCGTGACGAGTTCCGCGCCTCGAAGATCATGCAGGACCGGGCCTTCGCCAACGACAAGATCGAGGTGCTCTGGAACACCGAGGTCGCCGAGATCAAGGGCGACACGAAGCTCGAGGGCATCACCGTGCGCAACACCGTCAGCGGCGAGGTCTCCGACCTCGACGTGGGCGGCATGTTCGTGGCCATCGGCCACCGCCCGAACACCGACCTCTTCAAGGGCCAGCTGGAGCTCGACGACAACGGCTACCTGGTCACGGGGTCGGGCGACGAGGTCACGACCACCAACATCGAGGGCGTCTTCGCCTGCGGCGACGTCCAGGACCACACCTACCGACAGGCCATCACCGCAGCCGGATCCGGCTGCTCGGCCGCCATCGACGCCGAGCGCTGGCTGGGCGTCCAGGTCCCGACCTACTGACCACGCGGCGCGTTCGCCGGCGGTCGGGCGGGAATCCCGAGCCCCCGGTCGCGGTTGACCTACGGGAAGCACACAAGGAGATCACCATGGCCAACGCCATCAACACGCTCACCCAGGCGAACTTCGCCGAAGAGATCGCCACCTCCGAGAAGCCCGTCGTGGTGGACTTCTGGGCGGAGTGGTGCGGGCCGTGCAAGATGCTCGCCCCGATCCTCGACGAGGTCGCAGGCGAGAACACCGACAAGATCACCGTCGCCAAGGTCAACGTCGACGAGAACCCCGACCTGGCCCGCCAGTTCGACATCATGAGCATCCCCACCCTCATCGTGTTCAAGGACGGCCAGCCGGCGCACCGGTTCCAGGGCGCCTCCGGCAAGGCCGGCCTGCTCCAGAACCTCGGCGACTTCCTCTGATCACACGTTCCGTGGCTGAGCGGCCACGCTGACGTACGATCTCGGCCGGCGAGCTGTCGTACCCCCTCCCCCACGGCAGCTCGTTGCACGGGGCCAGGCCCAACGGCCTGGCCCCGTGTCGCGTCCGGACCTCCGTCCTTCCGTGGATCGGCCCGCCAGTCACGGGCATGGCCGACCGGCGGCGGGGGTACGAAAGGCCCGACGCCGCCAGGTCCTGCGCCCACGGCCGGTCCCCGCTGACGTGATGTCACTAGGAGTCGCGTGGGCGCTCCGTCGCGTCAGGCCCTCACCGCGTGGATGAGGTCCGAGGTTGACCACAACCTTTCCCACATCCTGTGGACAACGTGGTGGATGACCCTGAGGTCACATCCACGGGCAACCGCCGCGCCCACCGTCGAGGGTGGGTGCAGGCTGCGTCAGTCGTCCGCGGGTGGGGTCGTCATCGCCCGGTAGATGCGCTCGAGGTCCTCCAGCGTGGCG
>DATAGR010000080.1:0-4917 GCA_036263575.1 Aquihabitans sp.
AACGGGCGCTTGAAGTCGGTGGCCACGAGGGCGTCGGGCGCCAGCGTGACCCGGCCGGTCGACGCCACCACGCCCGACCGCTCGACGGAGCGCCCAGCGACCTGGTTGGCGACGACGGCGCCTCCCTCGACGGTGAGGTCGCCGATCCGTCCCCGGTACCCGGGTTCGGCCACGAGGGCGCCGTCTCGGAGGCGCAGGGGTGCCGTCACCACGCCGCCCAGGGCCGTCCTGTTCTCGGGGAGCACGAGCTCGCCGGGCGGCGTGGCCGGGAGGATGGCGCCGGTGTTGACGAGCTCCCCGTCGATCTGGGCGCTGGCCCGCTTCGTGCCGGGATCGGGCGCGCCACCCACGAGCACGTAGCCCGTGTTGCGCGTCGGGAAGAAGAACGAGCTGTGGACGCGCTCCACCACGGCGCCGGCCTCCAGCCGGACGACGCCACGGTTGTCGAAGGGACCGGCCAACGTGGCGTGGTCCATCGTGAGCGTCCCGGCGTTGACGAACTGGCCGGCGTTGTTCCCCTGGAACTCGGCGACGACCCGGTCGGACGGCATCCCGTCGAGGATGATCCTGCCGACGTTGGGGCTCTCCTCCGTCCCCTCGAGCTCGGTGCTCCCGGCGGCACCGGGCACGACGCGGATCGTGGCCCCAGCTGCGACGTTGCTCACCTGCGAGTCGCCGGTCACCCGGACCTCGAACGGCCCCCGGTGGGACACCGTGGCATCGGGGAAGGTCGGTGGCGGACCGATCCAGCGAGCGGTCGGTCGGGTCTCGACGACGTAGCCCGGGGCGGCGACCAACGAACCCGGACCGGCGACGGAGACCTCGTCGTGGAAGGTGAGGGCCCACCGGAAGGCCGGGTCGTACTCGCCGACGAGGTGCAGCACCCCCGCCCCGCCGATGGCGACGGGTCCCTGCAGGTCGAGGTAGCCCGAGGCCTCGAGGGGCGCGTTCACGGACACCGCGTCGTGGACGGTGAGCGCCCCGGACCGCAGCACGCTCGGTCCCGGCCCGCCCACGGCGGAGAACGTGGAGGTGGAGACGTGCGGACTCGAGAGGCTGCCGCCCCCGTCCATCACGAGGTCGTCGAAGTCGACGGGCTCGAGCGACGTCAGCGAGGACCGGATGGTGACGTTGGAGCCCTGGACCCGGCTGACGCTGAAGGGCGAGTCGACGACGCCGCGGCGCGCCGCATCGCTGCAGACGGCGTCGCCCGCCCCCGGCACCCGGGGCGGACCACTCACCGGCGCCCAGTTGGCCGGGTTCGACCACAGCGCATCGGGACCGCTCGCCTGCCAGTAGATCGTGCAGCTGGTCGACGGCGCCTGGGCACCAGCGACCTCGCCCAGCGCTGCGGGGAACACCCCCACGAGCACGGCCACCACGCCCAACACCCAGATCCGCCGCTGCCGCATCGCTTCCCCTCCGCCACTCCGCGCTGACGCCCGTCGGCCGCACCCTACGTGACGCCGCCTGCCGCCGGCTCCGGCGCGCGCGGCGGTCCTCCCCCAACTGGAGCAGCGGGTGTGGTGGATGGCGAGCAGGCGCAGGTCGACCGCCGAGGAGGGGCGCGATCGGGCACGGTGCGAGGAGTTCGGACGCACGCGGTCGCAGAACGGGAAGAGGCCCCCGGAGGGGCCTCTGACCTTCATCCGTGCCTGGCGCGCTTGGAGGGACTCGAACCCCCAACCTTCTGATCCGTAGTCAGATGCTCTCTCCAATTGAGCTACAAGCGCTTGGAGTGCCGAGTCACCCTAGTCGCCGTCCTCCTCGCGCGGCCAACGACGAACCGGGCGCCCAGGCCGGTGCCACGATGGGGTCACGGCGAAGCTCGACGACCTTGAGCGGGTGCAGTTCGAGGACCGGGCGTCGTGGCGGGCGTGGCTCGAGGAGCACCACGTCCGCTCGCCGGGGATCTGGCTGGTCACGTGGAAGAAGGCCTCGGGCCGGCCCGTGCTGGCCTACGAGGACCTGGTCGAGGAGGCGCTCTGCTTCGGCTGGGTCGACTCCCAGGCCGGCCGGGTCGACGACGAGCGCACCCGCCTGCTGCTGACCCCCCGCAAGAAGGGCAGCGGCTGGTCACGGCCCAACAAGGTGCGGTGGGCCCGGCTGACGGAGGCGGGCCTGACCCGGCCGGCGGGCGAGGCCGTGGTGGAGGCGGCTCGCGCCGACGGGTCGTGGTCGCTGCTCGACGACGTCGAGGACCTCATCGTCCCCGATGACCTGGCCGCCGCCTTCGACCGCCACCCCGGCAGCCGCGAGCAGTGGGACGCCTTCCCCCGTTCCCCCCGTCGAGCCATCCTCGAGTGGATCGTCCTCGCCAAGCGCCCGGCGAACCGGGAGAAGCGGATCGAGGAGACGGCGAGCCTGGCCGCCCGGGGCATCCGCGCCAACCAGTGGCCCCGCACCTGACCTGACCGGCGCGGGCGACCCACCGTTCTTGGTACCTGGATGGTCGATGGGCGACCACTCGCGTACCAAGAACCGTTCAGCGTCGCGCCCGACGCCGATGCGCCCCGTCCTCGGTACGGGGATGGTCGATAGGCGACCGCAGGCGTACCAAGAAGCGCGCCCCACGCAGCCGGGCGAGCTACCAGCCGGGTGGGAGGGTGGTGAAGTCGGGGCGGCGGCCCTCGGCGAAGGCGGCGAGCGCCTCGCTGTTGGCGGGGCCGCCCATGAGGTCGACGAAGCACTGGTTCTCCCGCTCGCGGGCCGCGGCGATCTGCTCGCGCAGGGGCGCCACCATGACCCGCTTGCACGCGACCAGGCTCGAGATCGGCTTGGACGCCAGGACCTCGGCGTGACGGCGGGCCTCGGCGAGGAGCTCGTCGGGCTCGGCGAGCTTCCAGACCAGGCCCATGCCGTGCGCTTCCTCGGCCGACAGCCACTCGCTGCTCAGCAACGCCCACGTGGCGGCCTGGTGGCCGAGCAGGCGGGGGAACAGGAAGCTCGACGCCGCCTCGGGCGCCACCGCCAGATCGGTGAACGGGCACTTGAGCTTGGCCGTGGTGCTCATGAACGCCAGGTCGGCGAAGCCGAGGATGGTGGCGCCCACACCGAGGCCGAGGCCGTTGACCGCGACCAGCAGCGGCTTCGGGAAGGCCACCAGCGCGTCGATCAGCCCCATGAAGCCGTGCTCGCCCTCGACGTAGCCGTCGGGGTCCATGACCCGCGCCGCCATCTCCACCAGGTCGGTGCCGGCGCAGAACGCCCGCCCGGCGCCGGTCAGGAGCACGACGGCGACCGTGGGGTCGTCGGCGGCGGCGAGGAGGCCGTTCGTGAGCGCGTCGTAGAGCGCCTCGTTGCACGCGTTGAGCGCCTGGGGCCGGTTGAGGGTGAGCGTCCGCACCCGCGCCTCGTCGGCGACTAGCAGCGGTTCGGTGTCGGTGGCGGCATCGGTGGCCACGGGCGTCCCCCGGTCGGTCGGCCGTCGATCTGACGGGTCGTCAGACGATGTTGCCCCCTGCCACCGCACCCCGCCAGTCCCGCTCCGCCCACGACCTCCGGCGCACCGGGCCCGAAAACGGCCGCACCCGCCCCAGCGGGGCGGGTGCGGAGCAGAGGGTGGCTCGGGATCAGGCCGGGCAGCCGCCGGAGCGGACGACCCGACCGTCGAGGCGCCAGGGCTGCCAGCCGTCGCCGTAGTAGCGCTGGGCCTCGGCGAAGAGGCCACGGGCGACCCGCGAGTTCTTGTACGGGTCCTTCATCTCGGAGAAGGCGTAGCCGTAGGTGCGGCGGATCCACGCGTCGTGGGTGGGGTGGATCTGGAAGAGCCCGGTGGTGCCGCTCGAGGGGTTCACGGCGCCGGCCTGGAAGTTGGACTCCCGGTCGACGATGCGCTCGGCGCACGGGGCACCCGAGCTCCAGTACCGGTCGATCGCGTCCTTGGCCACCATCTCGGGCGAGCAGGCGGTGCTGGTGAAGGCCACTGCGACGAGGGCGAGCAGGCACCCCACGATTCGCAGCGACCGGGTGCTCCGTCGCACCTTGGTGGTCGGGACGGTGGCGTCCTCGACGGCCAGGGTGTTCTCGGGGCTGCTCACGTGGTCGTGCTCCTTGGTCGGCGGACCCCGCCGCCGGGTGGCGGGGCGCCCTCCGGGGGGAAGGGCGCCGGCTGCGGTGGGCGATCGAGCGCCCCGAGGGGCGGCCCGATGCCGCAGCGGCGGGGCAACGGGAGACACTGTTGTCGCATCGGTCATGCAAATGCAACATTCGTCGGGCAATCGTGACAGATGTCCCGACGCCGTCATGGATGGCCGCCGAACCGGTCACACGCCCTCTCGACCGAACGAGGAAGGCCCCGACCGGTGGTCGGGGCCTTCGGCGGCGGAGAGGGTGGGATTTGAACCCACGGACGGTGTAACCCGTCACCTCCTTAGCAGGGAGGCCCGATCGACCTGACTCCGGCACCTCTCCGTGGTGCGCTGCGCATCGTACACAGCGGCGCCGAGCGCCTCCCCGGTGATCTCCGTGGGCGACCCACCGGAGCCTCGACGCACCAGCACCTACGCTGCCGAGCGGAGCGGTGGCAGAGCGGACGAATGCACCGGTCTTGAAAACCGGCGACCTTCACGGGTCCGAGGGTTCGAATCCCTCCCGCTCCGCCAGCAGCGGTGCCCCCTCCGTCCGGCGTGCCGCACGACCACGTGGATCGTGCCGGTGTCGGCGTCGACCACCAGGAGGGGCCCGGTCCGGCTCCCGCAACCGGACCAGGCCCACCGCTCGTCAGCCCGCCGCTGACGATCCTGCGTGGCCGCCGCCTTCGACGCCGGTCCTCCGCACCCGGCGCAGGTCTTCCACGCCACGGAGGTGCGCGCTCGCGCCTGGCTGGCGTGGCTCGACGGCCGCCTCGACGACGCCCACGACCTCCTGCGCGCCGGCGCGGCCGCCTGCGCCTCGACGGGCGACCACCACGGCGAG
>DATAGR010000081.1:0-5813 GCA_036263575.1 Aquihabitans sp.
CAGCGCCACCGCCCGCCGCGTGCACGAAGGCGAGCGCGGCGAGGGGGTCATCTCCGCCGCCATCGCCGTGCTCGTCATGGCCTTCCTCGGCGCAGCCATGTGGCTCGCCTTCAAGGGCATGTTCCAGAGCACGACCGACAAGACGAACAACCAGGTCGAGCAGATCGGCAGCTGAGTGGCCATCGCCGACCGCCTCCGATCGGAGCGGGGCACCGGCGTCATCGGGTCGGCAGCCGGCGTCGCCGTGTTCCTCGCCTTCCTGCTCTTCGCCGTGCAGCTGGCGGCCAACCTCTACGCCACCTCCACCGTGACCGCCGCCGGCTTCGACGCCGCCCGAGCGGTGGCGGGCCGCGCCGCCGAGGCCCCCGGAGGCGACCTGGCGGTGGCGCGTGCCGACGCCGAGCGGACCCTCCGCGGCCTGCTCGGCGCGACCGGACGTCGTGCCGAGATCACCTGGGGGGCTCCCCGGAGGTCGTCCGCCTGCGGATCGTCGTCGACGCCCCTTCCATCGTGCCGAGCGCCCTCGGCCGGACGGCGGGTGCCCGCCGGATCGACCGGACCTTCGAGGTCCGGCGGGAGCAGGTCCGGTGAGCGCTCGAGTCGTGCGCCACCGGCGCGCTCGCCCGTGCGGTCGTCGGCGCGGCGAGCGGGGGGCGGTCGGCGGGATCGAGGTGCTGCCCTTCGCGCTGCTGGTCTTCGTGGCCGGTTCGCTCCTGATCGTCAACGCGTGGGCGGTCGTCGACGCCAAGCTCGCCGTCGAGTCAGCGGCGCGCGAGGCCGGTCGGGCCTACACCGAGGCGAGCGACCAGCAGGGCGCCGAGCGGTCCGCGCTCCTCGCGGCCCGGGGCGCCATGGCCGGCGCCGGCCGGTCCCCCGACCGCCTCGTGCTGACCGACAACGGCCCGACGTTCGCCCGGTGCGCCGTCGTCGAGCACACCGCCCGCTACCGCCTGCCGGCGCTCCGCATCCCGTTCGTGGGCGGCTTCGGGCGGGGCACCGAGGTGGTCGGGCGCCACCGCGAGCTCCTCGACCCGTTCCGGTCGGGACTCGGACCGGGCGACGGCTGTGCGGGCTGAGCGGCTCCGCTCGGCGACCGGCAGCGCGCTGCTGCTCATGCCGGCCGCGGTCCTGATCGTGGTCGTGCTCGGTGGCATCGCCGTGGACCGTGCCGTCGTGTTCGGCGCCCAGCGCGACCTCGTCGCCACCGCCCAGGCGGCGGCCAACGACGCCGCCAGCGAGGGCGTCGACCTTCGAGCGCTGCGAAGCGGCGGCGACGTGGCAGTGGCTCGCGATCGGATCGACATCGCCGTCGCCCGTGCCGTCGCCCTCGCCGACGGGACGGTGAGGGCCCGGTGGGCGTTGCAGGACGACGTGCTGGTGGTGCGGCTCGAACGCACCGTGGACCTCGTCTTCAGCGGCGGCGTGCCCGGTGCCTCGGACCGCCAGGTCGTTCGCGCCACGGCACGGAGCCGCCTGCTCCGGCGCTGATCGTGCAGACGCCCTTGATGTATTTCATGCTTTTCCATACGCTGGCCCCATGGCGGACGACGTACGCATCGAGGTGACCACGGGTCCGGACGGACCGCTCCTGATCAAGTGGGCCGATGGTCCTGCGGCTCGTGACCGGCTGGCGAGGGAGGCGGAGCGGCTGCGCAGGCTGCGCCATCCCGGCGTGGTGGAGCTACTGGACCACGCCGACGACCACCTGACGATCGCCTGGGCCGGCACGCACACCCTGGCGCTCGTCAAGCCGTCGATCGCCGACGCCGCCGCCATCCTGGCCGACGTGGCCACGACGGTGGCCGACCTCCACGAGGTGGGGATCGTGCACGGTCGGCTCGACCCGGCCCATGTCGTCATCGGCCCGGAGGGTCGGCCCCGGCTCTGCGGGCTGGCCGGCCCCGGTCCCGGCGGCGGCGACCCTCCACCCGCCGACGACGTCGCCGCGATCGGCGGGCTGATCGACGGTGTGCTCGGACCCGGCGCCGAGCTAGAACCCATCCCCGACCGCCGCTGGGGTCAACGACGCTGGACCGGCTACCAGCGGCGGGCGCTGCAGACCCTCGCCGACCAGGCGACCGACCCCGACCCCGCCCGGCGCCCGACCGCCCGTGCCCTGGCCGCCGCGATCCGCGATGCCGTCCCCGAGGACCGGGCGCGCGGTCGTGGCGCGACGGCGCGCTGGAGCCGCCTCGAGGGACCGACGCCCCCGCTCCCGGAGGGCGGCCGTGACGCTGACCCGCAGGCTCCGCCTGTCGGTCGGCCGCCGTTCCGCCTCGACATCGTCGACCACGACCGCCCCGGTGCTCCGGCGACGGCGGCGGCGGCGGCCGGACCGTCGGGGATGCTGCCCGAGCCGGTGCTGGCCGAACCGCTGGTGGACGAGCCGCTGGTGGACGAGCCGGTGGTGGCCGAGCCGGTGGTGGCCGAGCCGACGGCCGCCGAGCCGACGGCCGAGGAGGTCGACGTCACGGAGCACCGGGCGGGAGCTGCAGTCGACGACCGGCCGTGGGACGACCGTGGCGAGCGGGCCGGCGAGGTCGCCGTCGGCTCCACGGGGGACGACGCGCCGTCGATGACCTCGGCTGGGTCGTCCGACCGCCTCGAGGAATCGGCGCCCGTGGCGGGGGGGCACGAGCACGGGCAGCCCAGCGGCACCGGGGTGCCGTGGTGGATCGCCTGGGACGCCGGCGAGCAGCAGGTGGGATCGGCGGCGGCACCTCGTCGGCCCGTGCCGGCGTCGCAGGACGAGGGTGGGGGTGGGGACGCCGCCGAGGACCACGGGGCCGGTCCCGATGCGGTGTGGTCGGACCGTCTGCTCGGTCTGCGGGTCGACCGGCCGGCCACCGCCCACCAGCCGGTCGTGCGCCCTCGGCTCGGTGCTCGGGCGGGAGCCGCCCCGTCCGGATCGGGCCCGGCCGAGGCGGCAGCCGGACGCCCGTCCCGGGCTGTCCTGGCCACCGTCGGCGCGGTGGCCGTCGGGCTCGTCAGCTGGATCCTGCTGGGCTCGGGCGGCACGTCGTCCATGGAGGTCACCCGGCCGTCGCCGAACGACGAGCAGGCGCTGAGGTCGACGACCACCGCACCGGCGCCCGCCTCGACCTCGGCACCCGACCCCGAGGCCGCGTCCTCGGCGCCGGGGTGCGCCCCCGTCGCCGGTCCGAGTGCGGACGTGGACGGTGACGGGTGCGCCGAGGCGGTCGAGGTCGACGGCACGGCCGTCACCGCCGGCGGCGCCACCTTCGACGTCGGCCGGGCCGGGGACCGCATCGCCGTGGGCGACTGGGACTGCGACGGCCAGGCGACGCCCGGCATCGTCCGCCCGTCGACCGGTGAGGTGTTCCTCTTCGGCGGGTGGGCCGGCGACGGGCGGCCGGTCACGGTCGACCCAGTCGCGGTGGTCCCCGGCGCAGCGGACCTCCAGGCGCCGGCCGAGATCGACCGCTCGCAGCGATGCCCGCCGCCCACGGTGCGCCTCGTCGACCGGTCCACCCGACCGCTCGACGGCACCGGCGCATGAGGCGGCCCGAGGATCGTGCGGCGGCCGCGACGACGGCCGGCGTCGCGGTCGTCATCGCGTCGCTGGCCGTGCTGCACCTCCTCGGCGAGGGCACCCTCGCCGCCCCGCCACTGCGGTCGACGGCCGCCCTACGGGCGTGGGCGACGGAGCGCGGACCGGTGGAGGCGGGCATCGCCGTGATCCGATTGGTGGCCCTCGGCATCGGCTACCACCTGGTGATCACCACGGCCCTGGGCATCGCCGGGCGCGCCCTGCGGTGGCCGGGACTGAGCCGCCTCGCCGAGGTCGCGACCGTCCCGCCGCTGCGGGGAACGGTGCGCCGGCTCGCCGGCATCGGCCTCTCCGCCTCGGCCGTGTTGATGACCCCGGTCCCCGCCGCCTCTGGCCAGGCGCCCGCATCGACGGGCCAGGCGCTGATCGACGATCTGCCGGGCGTCGGCCCGACCCGCGCCCGGATCGACGGCGTCGACCACGGTCTCGGCTCAAGGCCCGGCGGCGCCGACGCCGGACGTCGCCCCTCGAGCCTCCGCCTCGGGCCGGGCACGGCGACGATGGGCCGACGGCCCACTCCGGTGCCCGGTGCGGGCGACGGTCGAGCGGCGACGGCAGACCGTTCGGGCGGTGCCACGATGCGACGTACCGAGCCCGAGCCGGCCGTGATGCGCCGCCGTGCGGAAGCGCCGTCCTCGCCGGTGGAGGACGAGGCCGACCAGGCGGTGCCGACCACGCCGGCGCCGCGGACACCCGTCCGACCCGGGGGTGTGGGGCCGGGACCGACAACGCCTCCGCCCCGTCCCGGCGCCCCGGGCGATCCGGCGACCGATGAGGCGACGGGCGCTCCGGTCGACGACGGGATCGAGGTCCCGGTACTGACGCTCCGGCATCGGGTGCGACCTGGCGACCACCTCTGGGCCATCGCCGAGCAGCGGCTGGCGGCGCACCTCGGGCGGACGCCGACCGAGGCCGAGACCACGGTGCACTGGCGTGCGGTGGTGGCGGCGAACCCGCAGTTGATCGACCCCGATCTGCTCCTCCCCGGAGACGAGGTCGACCTCCCGCCACTCGCCCCGGGCAGCACCGCCTCGCTCCGACTCCGACCGGCGCCCAGGACCTGAACGGCACAACGCCCGGCCGCGCCGCGCTCGGCCGGCGGGGTGAGCCTGCGCCGGCGTCAGCCCTCGAGGATGGTGAGGCCGTCGGTGGCGTACCGGGTGGGCAGTCGGCCCGCCACTGCGGCACCGACGTGCCTCGGTGGGTCGGCGTACCCGGTCGGCGTCAGGCCGTGGCCCAGGTCTGCCAGGCGGCTTGGAGACGCTCGGTGGGCCAGTGGCCGTCATGGACGACCGCTCGGTGGCGGATGCGGAGCTCCTCGCCGGCGTCGAGGTCCATGCCCTCGTGGAACAGGAAGGCGGCGTTGAAGAAGTTCGTCCACGCGCCCTCGCCGTAGCCGTTGAACGTGCTGGCGTAGAACGGCGTCGGGAAGCGGCGGTTCTCCGGGTGGTCGAACAGGGCCAGGCCCGCCGGCTCGCCGCCCACCGTGCCCGACAGGTCGCACCACTCCCCCGGCACGCCCACCAGGCGCTCGTGGGTGGTGCCGTCGGGCAGCAGCAGGCGCGTGTCCACCAGGTCGGCCGAGCCCCGCAGCGTGAAGCCGCCGTAGCCGCCCCACGTCGTGTACTCGGTGCGCTCCAGGCGCAGCGCCGCCTCCGGCACCAGCGTGGTGTCCAGGTCGATGGCGTAGGCGCCGTCGCCGGCCACGTCGTCGAGCGGCACGTGGGTGAGGGTGCGGCGCTCGGTGAGCGCCAGCGTCTCGCGGTCCGGCCTCGTCCAGCGGAGCGTGCCCGACAGGGCCATCGAGCCGTCGTCGCCCTCGGTCACCTCGGGGCGCTCGGTGTGGCGGAGCACGCCGTAGGGCGGCATCTCCTCCCAGAAGTTGTCCTCGTCGAGGTACTTGATCGTGAACCACAGGCCGTGGTGCCACGGGTGGTCCTCGGGCGCCTCGACCGACAGGACGTGGCCGGCCGGCGTGGTCAGCGGGTGGACGAACGGGCGGCGCTTGGCGCCCCATACGTAGGTCCAGCGGCCGGCGACGGTGACGGCGTCGTCGGTCCACTCGAGGCCGGTCGACGGGTCGGTCACGGGGCCCACCCGGCCAGGGCGTCGTCGTCGGGGGCCAGCGGCAGCAGGACCTCGCGGTGTTCCCGGCTCGACACGTACAGCGCCGTCACCAGCTCCAGCATCTGCCGGGCGTCGGTCAGGGTCACGGGTGGGTCCTCCCCCGCCGCACGGGCGT
>DATAGR010000082.1:0-1986 GCA_036263575.1 Aquihabitans sp.
ACCAGGCCGGGGCCTCGTCGGTGCGCGTCGCCGCCTTCGCCGACAAGCCGGTGCGCCGGATCCTCCCCGTCGGGCCGACCTACGCCGCGGTGCAGGCGCCCGACCGGTTCCTGATCGGCTACGGGCTCGACTACCGGGGCCGGTACCGGAACCTCCGGGGCCTGTGGGGGGTCGAGGTGACCACGCTGGCCGCCGACCCGGACCGCTACGTGCCCGTGCTCTACGGGCTGGGACCGGCGGCCCTCACCCGCCGTGGCGAACCGCCCGAAACCCCGCCGACCGCCGGTCCGCCGCCCGGTGGTGGGCGGTAGCATCCTGCTCGTGGCCGAGATGGAACTCGTGGGCGTCCGCGTCGAGATGCCGAGCAGCTCACCCATCGCCCTCCTCCGCGAGATCGGCGGCTCGCGACGCGTCCTGCCGATCTTCATCGGCGCACCCGAGGCCACCGCGATCGCGTTCGCGCTCGAAGAGGTCGTCACCCCGCGGCCGATGACCCACGACCTGTTCCGCGAGGTGCTCGACGACCTCGGCGTCAGCCTCGAGAAGATCACGGTCACCGAGCTCCGCGAGGGCGTCTTCCACGCCGAGCTGGAGCTCAACGGCAGCGACGGCGTGCACACCATCTCGTCTCGCCCGTCGGATGCCATCGCCCTCGCCGCCCGCACCGGGTCGCCGATCTTCGCCAACGAGAGCGTGCTGGCCGAGGCCGGCTACCTCGAGGACGACGAGGCCGAGGAGGGCGAGGAGCAGGAGCAGGTCGTCGAGGAGTTCCGCGACTTCATCGACTCGGTCAACCCCGAGGACTTCGCGCCCTAGCGACCGACACCTGCCGGGTCGCGCCACGCCTCCGCGTCGCGAACCGCCTGTTCAGCGGGCCTAGCTCGGCTCCCTCGTCGGCGCGATACTGGGAGGCCTGCCGACGACCACGGAAGGGGAAGCCGTGCGTGTAGGACAGCCCGTGGAGGTCTTCTCGTCGTTCGATCGCTCGTGGAGCGAGGGCTTCGAGATCGCCGACGTACGTGAGGGCGGCTACCTGATCCGCCGCCTCAGCGACGGCTTCGTCATCCCGAACACCACGTCGCCCACGGACCTCCGGGAGGCCGCGCCGCACCAGTGAGGACCGCTGCTCAGGAGCTGCGGCGGTCCACGATGCGCTGGGCGATCTCCCGGAGCTTGACGTTCTCCCGCTGCGACGCGGCCCGGAGGACCTGGAACGCCTCGTCGGGGGTCATCTTCGACGAGCCGGCCATCAGGATGCCCTTGGCCTGCTCGATGGTGGCCCGGCTCGCCATGGCCTCGTTGAGCTGCTCGCTCAGCTCGAACGCCTCCCAGTACGCCGCCGCGTTGGTGAGCACGACGGCCGCGGCGCTGGCGATGTCCGTGCCGACCGACTCGTCGTCCTCGCCGAAGCCGTGCCGCTCCGATGCGTAAAGGTTCAGGGCCCCGACGCTGCGGTCACCGGCGACGAGCGGCAGCGACAGCGTGCTCAAGATGCCGTGGTCTCGCGCCGCGGCGGAGAACTCGGGGTAGGTCGCTGCGCCGTCGTCCATGTCGTCGACGCGCACGACCTCGCCGCGCCTCCAGGCGTCGAGGCACGGCCCCCGGTCGGACTCGTACTGGGCGGCGTCGATCTCCGTGGTCTCGGGGTCGGTGAAGATGCGCGTCGCCGCACGGCCCCGCTCGTCGTGCATGGCGATCCCGGCCATGCGCGCCGCCGGCATGGCTGCCAGCGTGATGTCCGACAGGCGGTGGAGGGTGTCCCCGACGGACGCCTCGGTGACCATGAACGCACCCAGCGCTGCCAGGGCCTCGGCACGGCGAGCTTCAGACACGTGAGCCTCTCCTGAGCGGGAAGGGCCCCTACTGGCTGAAGGGTCGAACCGGACCTCACCACGCTACCCGGCGCCGTTCGTTCCCAGCCCCCCACCTAGAGGTCACGGAGCGTGACATGAAGTGCCTGCTCTTTACGGAGCGTGGTCGAACTGG
>DATAGR010000083.1:0-18218 GCA_036263575.1 Aquihabitans sp.
GACGTCTGCCTCCTCGCCGGCTGGTACCACGCCATCTCGTTCGTCGCGAACGCCGCCCGGGTGCCGCTCGAGCACGGCGCGCCGCGCTTCGCCGACGTGGCCTGAGGCGGCGCCGGTAGGGTCCGGGCCCCAGCCAGCGGGACGGTCGAGCGGCCGAGAGCAGGAGGCGTCATGACGACCAACGCGGTGCTCGAGGTCGACCGGAGCCGATGCGGCGAGACCCGGGTGGTGGAGCAGGAGCTCGAACCGCTCGGTCCCGGCCAGGTGCGGCTCCGCGTGGACCGGTTTGCGCTCACGGCCAACAACGTCACCTACGCCGTGCTGGGCGACATGCTCGGCTACTGGGACTTCTTCCCCACCGGCGACCCGGCGTGGGGACGGGTGCCGGCGATGGGGTGGGCCGACGTGGTCGAGTCCACCCACCCCGACATCGCCACCGGCGGGCGGTGCTACGGCTGGTTCCCGATGGCTCGCTTCGCCGACCTCACCGCCAGCCCGACGGCCGACGGGCTGCGCGACGACGGCGACCACCGCCAAGCCCACGCCCCCGTGTACCGGAGCTACGTCGACACCGCTCGCGACGCCATGTACCCGGGCGGGGCGACGGGCGACGACCTCGGCGACGCCGAGGACCGCCACGCCCTGCTGCGCGGCCTCTTCCTCACCAGCTTCCTCGCCGACACCGCCCTGGCCGACGCCGACCACCACGGCGCCGACGCCGTCGTCGTCCTCTCGGCCTCCGCCAAGACGGCGATCGGGTTCGCGCAACGCACCGCCGAGCGCGGCGTCCGGTCGTTCGGGGTCACGTCGCCCGGCAACGTCGACTTCGTCCGGTCGCTGGGTTGGTACACCGACGTGCTGACCTACGACGACATCCCGTCGCTGCCCCAGGTGGACGCCGTGTCGGTCGACATCTCGGGCGACGGTCGCAGCCTCGCCGCCGTGCACGACCGCTTCGGCGACCACCTCAAGCACTCCATGGTGATCGGCAAGAGCCACCACGACGCCCCCATGGCCGAGGTCACCGCCGGGCCGACGCCCGAGTTCTTCTTCGCGCCGACCGAGGTCAGCCGTCGCATCGCCGAGTGGGGTGCGGACGGGTTCCGGCGACGGTCCGCCGAGGCCCTCGAGGAGTTCGTGGCGGGCTCGCACCACTGGCTCGCCGTCGAGCGCAGCAGCGGACCGGCGTCGGCCGCCGCCACGTGGTCCGAGGTGTTCGACGGCGCCGTCGCACCGAGCACGGGCCGGATCGTCTCCCTCCACGAGTGATCCGCTGACGTGGCGTACGACGTCGACCTCGCCGACCGCATCCGGGACGTGCTCGGCGCCGAGCCCGAGCTCACCGAGAAGAAGATGTTCGGCGGCCTCGCCTTCCTCCTGGGCGGCCACCTCGCCGTGGCCGCGAGCGGCCAGGGCGGCCTGCTGGTGCGGGTGGACCCGGCGGTCGCCGACGACCTCCTCGCCTCCACGTCGGCGGAGCCCATGGAGATGCGGGGCCGGCCCATGCCGGGCTGGCTGCGCGTGCCGTCCGTGGAGGTCAGCGACGAGGCCGACCTCGAGCGATGGGTCGCGCTGGCGACGTCGTTCGTGGCCACGCTGCCGCCCAAGCGCTGAGCGAGCACACCTGGCTCGCGCCGTCAGGCCGGCGGGCGCACCCACACCGAGACGTGGGACGTGCTCTCGCCCGTGAACGGCGCACGGTCCCAGCCCGCCCAGCGGTGGCGGAGCTCGAGGCCGGCGAGGCGGGCCATCAGGTCGAGCTCGGAGGGCCACACGTAGCGGAAGGGCGTCCGGTCCTCCCGGATGCCCTGGGCGCCGGCGGAGAAGTGGTGCGAGGTCGCCTGCTGCGCCACCAGGTCGGTGTAGCGGTCATAGCCGACGTAACCCGGCGCGTGGCCGAA
This sequence comes from Aquihabitans sp., assembly GCA_036263575.1. Taxonomy (GTDB): domain Bacteria; phylum Actinomycetota; class Acidimicrobiia; order Acidimicrobiales; family Iamiaceae; genus Aquihabitans. Next base: position 1,902 of record DATAGR010000083.1, read on the forward strand.
GACGTGGGCGTCCTCGCCCGGCGGCAACGACCGCAGCCGAGGCACCCCGACCTCGATCAGGAAGGACCCAGCGGGCTCGAGGTGGGCGGCGGCGTTGGCGAAGCACGCCACCTGCTGGTCCTGGGTCACCAGGTTCCCGATCGTGTTGTAGACGAGGTAGACGAGCCGGAAGGCGCCGTCGATGCGGGACGTCGCCATGTCGCCGATCGTCACCGGGATCCGCTCGGCGCCCGGCTTGGCCCGCAGCTGCTCGACCATGGGCGGCGACAGCTCGATCCCCGTGACCGGGACGCCCCGCTCGGCGAGGGCGAGCGCCACCCGACCGGTCCCGATGGCGAGCTCGAGGGCGGCGCCGTCGCCGGCCAGCTCGGCCAGGAGGTCGACCGTGGGCCCGAGCACCTCGGGGGCGAACCGGTCGGCGGCGTCCTCGTCGTAGCGGTCGGCGACGGCGGCGAAGTGGTCCTCGGTCACGGATGGCACGCTCGCGCCCCGACGCCGGCGGGCCGCAGCGAGTTCCGCCCTGCGGTCCGCCTCGCTCGTCCTGCGGGACCGAACTCGCCCGCCCGCGCCGGGCGGCGCGTGGGACGATGCCGCCGTGGACCCAGGCCCGACCGGCGCAGACCTCCTGAGGGGGCCCCAGCTGCGGCTCCGCCCCCGCACCGACGCCGACCTCGACGCGTGCGGCGCGCTGGGCGAGCGCACCCACGTCGACGACGGCTACCCCGTGCGCCGCCCGCCGAGCATGGCGGCGTTCCTGGAGGCGCCCGGTGCCCTCGGGGCGTGGGTCGCCGAGGTCGACGGCCGCGTCGCCGGCCACGTGGTGCTGGCCGAGACGACGTTCCCCGAGGTGGTCGCCCTCGCCGCCGAGGCCACCGGGCGCCCGTCGGGTTCGCTCGCCGTGGTGGCCCGGCTCCTGGTCGATCCGGCGGCGCGGCGCCTCGGGGTCGGGCGGGCGCTCCTGCGCACGGCGCGCGACGACGCGCTGGCCCGGGCCCGCCAGCCCGTGCTCGAGGTCGCCCTCGAGCTCACCGCCGGCCGCCACCTCTACGAGGCCGAGGGCTGGCGGGACGTCGGGCGGGTCACCGTGTTCCTCGCCGCCGACGACCCGATCGACGAGGCGGTCTTCATCTGGCCGATCGCCCCCTGAGCCATCGAGCCGCCCGGCCCGGTCCTGCTCAGCTCGGCTCGGTGGCCCAGAGCTCCGCCCGCCGCCGGGCGGCTCGCCGGTGGTCCTGGGCTCGGTAGGCCTCGGCCAGCTCCGGGCTGACCGCCGTGAGCGTGACGGTGCGGCCGGTGCGGTCGGGCTGACCGCCGACGCCACCGATCGCAGGCCCCAGGTAGCCGAGCAGCGCCACCAGCACGCCGCCGATCACCACCACCACGCCGAAGCCGCCGAGGTTGCTGGCCACGGCGAGCACGAGCGCCCCGGCGGCCACGCCGGCGAGGCCCAGGGCGAGGACCCCGTTCCACTGCCGCTTCGCAGCACGCCGGGCCTCGAGGGCGCGGCTCGACGCAGGCAGCACGCCGTGGGCCTCGACGAGGAGCACCCGGTCGATCACGACCATGGCCACCCACCCGATGGGACCGAGGAACACGAGCAGGAAGATCCACGGCCCGGCGCTCCTGCGCACGCGGTGGGACACCAGGCCGTCGGCCGGCGCGCCGGAGTAGGCGCAGAGGAGGGGGAAGACCCCGTCCTCGTAGTCGTCCCGCCGCACCACCACCCTCGCCATGGTCCGACCGTACGCCTCCCGTCAAGCTGAACCGCCTGGTCAGCGGCAGAAGACGGCGGACCGGCGTCAGGCGTCGTCGTCGGGGCGGTGCCAGGCGAGGACCAGCGCGTCGCCGATGGCGAGGCGGAGCTCCGGTCGGTCGTCCTGGGGGCGGAGCCCGACGGCGAGGTCGGCGGCGAGCTCCTCGGTGCCGTGGTCCAACTCGTCCGGGCAGTTGGTCGCCGCCCACTCCACGAAGCTCGTCTGGCGGCGGACGTCGGCGTCGAGCAGGAGCTCGGGCCGCCGGGCGAGGGCGGCGAGCGACCCGTCGACGACGTCGGTGTAGAAGACCGGCCGCTCGACGGCGCCGGGCAGCGCCTCCAGGAGCTCGGCGCGGGTCTGGTGGCCCGCCGCGAAGTGGGCCATCGTCGTCGGGAAGTACCGCTCGACCCCGTGGGCCTCGAGGTGCTCCCGGGCGAAGCCGAGGAAGGCCACGACCCCTCCGGGCCGCACGACGCGCCTCGCCTCGGCCAGGGCGTCGCGCCAGTCGGGCACGTGGTGGAGCATCGAGATCAGCGTGACGGCGTCCACCGAGGCGTCGGCCGCCGGCAGGGCGGCGGCGTCGGCCCGGCACGTGGCCAGGCCCTTGGCGGCCGCCGTCGCCAGCATGTCGGCGCTGCGGTCGACCACCACCGGGCGCCACCCGTCGTCGCCCAGGGCGACGGCGTAGTTGCCAGTGCCCCCGCCGACGTCGAGGAGCCGCCCACCCCCCACCGCGCCCAGCCCGGCGCGCAGCGGGGCCAGCACCGACGGGCTGGCGGCCCGGGTGGCGTCGTAGGTTCGGGCCTGCCGGGCGTACTCGAAGCTCGTCGCCATGGCACGACCGTAGGGCGTGGCGCCGGCGCCCGACCGGCCGGATCGAGGTGCACCGACCGACCACCAGAGGGCCCGGCAGGTGCTTGCGCGCGCATAATCCGCGCGCCGGTCCTCCACACCCCCTAGGGTCCCCTCGTTCACCCGTCCGGGGTCAGCTCGCCGGCTCGCACACCGAGCACGGGGCCCGGACCGGGTGGCTCCCCACGAACACCCGGCGGTCGGTGGCACGGCGGCCGGGGACACCGCCCGGTTCGAACGAGGTCACCCCCATGAGCAGCCAGCCCACGCCCGAGGCCGCGGACGCATCCCCCGACGTCCACCTCGCCGAGGTCCCCGACGCCGAGCCGGCGCCGCCGAACCCGTGGGTCAGCGGCCGCCCGGCCGACCTGCTCCCGGGCCACCGGCTCGTGACCATCACCGGCGGCGACCTCTGGATGGAGGCCGAGGCCTTCGTCTACGAGATGTACGTGAAGATCGGCTACACCGAGCCGTCGCCACGCCACCAGGTCGAGGAGCTCGCCCGCTGGTCGGACCGCTCTCGGTTCCACGCCGTGCTCGACGAGCACGACTCCGTCATCGGCACGATCCGCACCATCTTCGGGAGCTACGCCGAGCTCCCGGTCAGCCAGTTCGAGCGCACCGACCACCACGACCCCGACCCGGTCTGCGAGTTCTCCTCGCTGGTGGTCGACCCGACCCAGCGGAGCACGGGCGTGATCGAGCACCTGTACCGGGCCGGCTGGCTCGACGCCTGGCGCTCGGGGTCCAACGCCGTCGTGGCGCTCATCGACGACTGGCTGTTCCAGGCGTTCCGCGACACCTACCGCCTCCCCTTCCGGAAGATCGGCATCAGCCAGCACTACATGGGCAGCGACCCCGTGCCGGTGGCCATGCCGCTCCAGGGCGCCGACTACCACGACCTCGCCGCCGAGAACCCGCAGTTCTGGGCGTGGACCCTGGAGGCCCTGACCGCCGAGGAGGTCCGGGACTGGCGGCTGCCGATCGTGCTGCTCGACCAGCCCGACGACTCACCGGGCCAGGCCGTCGTGCAGGTCGAGGTCCCCGACGGTCAGGCCGCCGGCGCCGGTCCCGCCGGCTCCTGACCACCCACCGACGGCCGAGCGCCCGGCCCGTCGCCCGAGGTCCGCTCGCCGTGGCCGCGCAGGTCGAGGAGGTCGTCGGCGTCGGCCGCGACCTCGGCCCGCTCGACGCGCACCCGACGACGGATCTGGTGGACCGCGTTGGCGCCGAGGCAGACGACGAACAGCCCGGTGGCGACGTAGACGACCGTCGGGAACTCGCCGTCGCGGCCGGCCCAGGCGATCCAGAGGTAGGGCGCCAGGAAGCAGCCCGAGGCCAGCGCGCCCCAGCGAGCCGCGGCCTGGGTGTCCCGGTCGACCAGACTGGTGACGAGCCGGGCGGTGCCCACCGCGTAGGGCACCGCGGTCCCGAGATCGAGCAGGCCGAAGACCACCACCGTGAACCGGCTCTCCTCAGCGAGTGCCGAGTAGGCGAGAGCGAACCGGATGACCACGAACACGACGACGCCCACCACCCAGGACGCCTCGAGCGTGCGGCGTCGCCTGGAGCGCGCGGGCTTCGCTGGTGGTGCGGGCGGGTCGTCCACGACGTTTGGCCTCGCTCTTCCGTGCCGTATCCGGGTTCGGATCCCCCGGGTGCCGTGAACGCTACTCCACGAGGATGCCCGATCACCGAGTGTGACCGGTTCACTGACCGTGGCGTCAGTGTGACCCCGGAACGCTCCAGTCCGGCGTCCTCCGGCCGATGGACGCACCTGTGAAGCAGCGCGGCTGGCTCATCTACCTCATCGTCGGGCTGGCCGCCTCGTTCGTCGCGGGCCTGACCGGGTCGGCGTCGATCATCGGCATCGTCACCCAGGTCGCCGGGTGGTCGTCGGTGGCCATCGGCCTGTCCGTGGCCCGCCGCAGCCAGAAGGACTCGAGCCGCCCCTGGGTGCTGTTCGCGCTCGCCGCGTCGGCCTTCCTCGTCGCCGGCGTCGTCCGCAGCGCCCACGGCGTCGTGGTCGGGGTCGACCGGCCCTTCCCGTCACCGGCCGACGTGATCGCCCTCTCGGGCCACGTGCTCCTCATCATCGGCGGCACGCTCCTCGGCCACCTCCGGTCGCCGGACCGCGACCGCGCCGCCATCATCGACGGGGCGATCATCGCCGGCGCCCTCCAGACCATGGTGTGGGCGTGGCTGCTCTGGCCGTACATGAACGACGGCAGCATCCGCCTGGCCGAGCGCAGCATCAACGGCGTCTATGCGGCGATGACCATGGTGGTGCTGGCCACGATCGGGCGCCTCGCCGTCGGCCCCGGGGCCCGGACCCTCAGCTACCGCTTGCTCGCCGGCGCCGTCATCACCATCTTCCTGCAGGACGTGCTCGTCACCGTCGACACCGTCGGCGGGCCCGACGCGTCCCTCGGGCGCGCCCTGGCCCCGCCGATCTTCGTGCTCTTCGGCGCCGCCGCCCTCCACCCGGCCAGGATGCGCATCGCCGAGGCGCCCGCCCGCCTCGAGGTCCGCCTCACCTGGCGGCGGGTCAGCGTCCTCATCGCGTCGCTGCTCATCAACCCCGTCATCATCGGGGTGCAGCTCCTCCTGGGGCAGGACCCGACCCTCGTCGTCGCCGTCATCAGCACCGTGCTGCTCACCCTGCTCGTGCTGGCCCGGTTCGCCCTCCTCGCCCGGGCCCAGGAGCGGGCGGTCGAGGTGCAGCGCATCCAGCGGGAGGCGAACGGCGAGCTGGCCGCGGCGTCGAGCCGCCACGCCATGCACCGCGCCGGGCTGCGCGCCGCCATGCGCCTGGCCGACGACCCCGACGCCCGGGTGGCGCTGGCCCAGGTGGTCGACCGCTCCTTGCGGGTCATCGACGCCACCGGCGCCGAGGCCGAGGCCGCCGTCGGCACGAGCATCGCCATGGAGCACCTCCCGCGCGCCGTCGTGGACGGCCTGACCACGCTCGAGCCGTCCGTGGTGGACGCCACCACCCCGATCGACCTCGGCCCGTCGTCCGGAGCAGCGTCCCGGAGCGTCAGCCTCCTCGTCGCCCCCCTCTCGTCGCAGAACGAGCTCAGCGGGGCCATGGTCGTCACCACCCGCCGCCCGATCCCCGCCACGCTCCGGCAGAGCATCGAGACCCTCGCCTCCACCGTGTCGCTCGCGCTCGAGAGCGCCACCCTCACCGAGAACCTCCTCCGCCGCCGCAGCGAGCGCCGGTTCCGGGCCCTGGTCGAGAACTCGTCGGACATCGTGCTCGTGGTGAACGACGAGCGGCAGATCACCTTCGCCAGCCCGGCCGCGCACCGCCTGCTCGGCATCCGCGAGAAGGCGCTGATGGGCAGCCACCCGGCCCGGTGGGTGCACCCCGACGACTGGCCCGCCCTCGCCGCGGTGCTCGACGGCGGCGGCGCCACCGAGGACACCGAGATCGGCGAGCTCGAGGTGCGCTTCCGCCACGTCGACGGCAGCCACCGCTGGTTCGAGATCCGCACCAAGGACCTGCACCACGACCCCGAGATCGAGGGCCTGGTGGTCACGGCCCGGGAGATCACCGACCGCAAGGCCACCGAGCAGCAGCTGGCCGCCAGCGAGGCCCGGTTCCGCGCCCTCGTGCAGAACTCCACCGACGTCGTCGCCGTGATCGACGAGCGGGGCGAGTACAGCTACGTGAGCCCGGCGGTCTCGGAGATGCTCGGCTACCTCCCCGAGGAGCTCGAGGGCACCCGGGGCGTCGCCCTCCTCGCCCCCGGGGAGCTCGGCAACTTCCGCGACGCCGCCCCCGAGCTGTCGCAGCCGCAGCTGCCGGAGGAGGAGCTCCAGGTCCGGCGGTTCGAGGCCCAGGTCCGCCACCGCAACGGCGAGCTCCGCACGCTCGACGTCGGCGTGACCGACATGCGCCACGAGCCCGCCGTCAACGGCATCGTGCTGAACGCCCGTGACATCACGGTCCGCAAGGCGCTCGAGCGCGACCTCCGCTACCAGGCGATGCACGACACCCTCACCGGGCTCGCCAACCGCACGATGTTCACCCAGCAGACGGCCACCGCCCTGCGCGTGGCGGCTTCCGACGCCACCTCGGTCGGCGCGCTGTTCATCGACCTCGACGACTTCAAGACCGTCAACGACAGCCTCGGCCACGCCGTCGGTGACGAGCTCCTCCAGGAGGTCGCCAAGCGGCTGATCGCCACGCTCTCCCCTGCCGACCTCGCGGCCCGCCTGGGCGGCGACGAGTTCGCGGTGCTGGTGGTCGACGGCGAGGGCGAGCGCGGCGTGCTCGAGGTCGCCGACCAGGTGATCGACATCGTCGCCCAGCCCTTCACCATCCAGGGCCGCGAGATCCGGGTGACCTGCTCGATCGGCATCGCCCTCGCCACCGAGGAGGCCGACGCCGAGGTCCTGCTGCGCAGCGCGGACGTCGCCATGTACCTGGCCAAGGACCGCGGCAAGAACCGCGCCGCCATGTTCGAGGACCACCTCCACACCAGCGTCTTCGAGCGGCTCGAGCTCAAGGCCGACCTCGTCCGGGCCATCGAGGACGGCCAGCTCCGCTGCCACTACCAGCCGATCGTGTCGCTGCAGACCGGGCGGATCACCGGCGTCGAGGCCCTGGTGCGCTGGGACCACCCGGTGCGGGGCCGGCTCACGCCCGATGCGTTCATCCCGCTGGCCGAGGACACGGGGCTCATCGTGCCGCTCGGCGGTTGGGTGCTCCGCGAGTCCTGCCGCCAGCTCCGGCAGTGGCAGCTGCGCCTGCCCCGCACGTCGTCGCTCACCATCAGCGTCAACCTCTCGGTGCGCCAGCTGGCCCACGAGCACATCATCCGCGACGTGCGCGAGGCCATCGAGGACGCCCAGCTCGACCCCTCGACCCTGACGCTGGAGATCACCGAGACCACCCTCATGCACGACACCGAGGTCACGCGCCACCGCCTGGCCCAGCTGCGCGAGCTCGGCGTCTCGCTGGCCGTGGACGACTTCGGCACCGGCTACTCGTCGCTCCAGTACGTGCAGCGCTTCCCGATCGACATCATCAAGATCGACCGGAGCTTCGTGACGGGCCTCGGCACCAACCCCGGCGACGGCGCCGTCGTGCAGTCGATGATCGAGCTGTCGCAGCGCCTCGGCGTGCACACCGTGGCCGAGGGCATCGACCGGCCCGAGCAGATCGCGATCCTGCAGTCGCTGGGCGCCGACCTCGGCCAGGGCTACCTGTTCTCGAAGCCCGTGCCCGCCGAGCAGATCGACGCGCTGCTCGCGTCGAGCCCGCTCGAGAACCCCAAGTTCCTGCTGCACTGACCGAGGCGCTCGCGCCGGGCCGGGCAAGGGTTTGCCGGCGGTCGGCGAGCGGTCGCAAGCGGTAGCGTCGCTCCTCGTGCCCACCTCTCCCGCCTTCGTCTCCCGGCTGGTGCGCCTGCCGCTGGTCGACGGCGACGGCGGCCCCGTCGGGCGCGTCCAGGACGTCGTCCTGGTGCCGTCCGGCGACGAGCTGCGCGTGCTCGGGTTCGTGGCCCAGTTCCAGCGGCGCCACATCTTCGTGAACGTCGCCAGGGTCAGCGAGATCGACGCCACAGGCGTCCGGCTCCGCGGCGGCACGGTCGACATGCGCTCGTTCCAGCAGCGCCCGGGTGAGCGCCTCGCCGTGCGCGAGCTCCTCGACACCCGCGTCGGCGACGAGTTCCTCACCGACCTCGCCATCGAAGCCGGTCCCGATCAGGCCTTCTGGTACGTCACCAAGGCCGCCCTCGGCCGCCGGGGGCCGCTGCGACGCCGGGCGCCGCACGTGGTGCCGTGGTCGGAGGTCGCGCACCACTTCGCCAGCACGCCCGAGGAGGCCCAGGTCGCCGAGCTGCGCGACCTCCACCCAACCGACGTCGTGTCGCGCCTGCAGTCGCTGCCGCTCGCCCGCCGCCAGCAGGTGATGGCGCTCCTCGCCGACGACCAGGTGGCCGACCTGCTCGAGGAGATGCCCGACGAGGAGGCCGTCCGCCTCATCGAGACGCTCGACCTCGACCGGGCCGCCCACATCCTCGAGGAGATGGAGCCCGACGACGCCGTCGACCTCCTCGCCGACCTCGCCGAGGGCGACCGCACCGAGCTGCTCACGCGCATGCGGCCCGAGGAGAGCACACCCCTCCGCCGGCTCCTCGCCTACGACGAGGACACCGCCGGCGGCCTCATGACCCCCGAGCCGGTGGTGCTGGGCCACACCACCACCGTCGCCGAGGCCCTGGCCCAGATCCGCACGCGCGAGCTGCCCGCCGAGCTGGCCGCCCAGGTCTTCGTCACCCAGCCGCCCACCTCGACGCCCACGGGTCGGTACCTCGGCGTCGTCGGCTTCCAGCGCCTGCTCCGCGAGCCGCCCGCGACCACCCTCGACCACTGCGTCGACGACACCCACGAGCCGGTCTCGCCCGACCTCCCCCTGCGCGAGGTCGCCGAGCGGCTCGCCTCCTACGACCTCCTGGCCGTACCGGTCTGCGACCCCGCCGGCCGCCTCGTCGGCGCCGTCACCGTCGACGACGTCCTCGACCACGTGCTGCCCCAGGGCTGGCGCCGACGGGCGGGTCGACGATGAGGTTCCGCGACCCGCGGCCGCGCCCCGGGCAGGCCCTCCGGTCGACCGCGGTCCGGCGCGACGCCGACCTGTCCCAGCCGCGCCGGCCCGGTGCGTTCGGGCGGGTCTATGACCGCGAGGCCTTCGGTCGCTTCGCCGAGACCATCGCCCGCACGCTCGGCACCGGGCGCTTCCTGGTCATCCAAACCGGCTTCGTGGCCGCGTGGATCGCCCTCAACGTGTCGGCCTGGCGGCTGCAATGGGACCCGTACCCCTTCATCGCGCTCAACCTCGCCTTCTCGACCCAGGCGGCCTACGCCGCGCCGCTGATCCTGCTGGCCCAGAACCGCCAGGACGACCGGGACCGGGCCCAGGCCGAGGTCGACCGCGAGGTGAACGCCCGCACGCAGGCCGACACCGAGTACCTCGCCCGAGAGCTGTCGTCGGTCCGCCTGACGCTCGCCGACGTCGTCACCGCCGACGACCTCCGCCAGGCCGTCGAATCCGTCGGCCAGGCGCTCGGCGAGCTCACGAAGCGCCTCGACGACCTCCTCCCGGCCGCGCCGCCCCAGGGCCCGGCCGACGACGACCCCAGGCGGTAACCACCCCATGCGCCCAGCCACCCCACGCCGCCGGACCTCGCACCGCGCCGCCGCCATCGGCCTCGCCGCCGCCGTCCTGCTGGCGGCGTGCTCGGCCGGCGGTGACGACGACGACGCCACACCGACGACGGCGGCGCCCGAGGCCACCACCACGACCACCGCAGCGCCGAGCAGCACCGAGGCGCCGACGACCACCACCACGACCACGCCCGGCGGCCCCGAGCTCGGGTGGACCGATTGCGACGGCGGCTTCGAGTGCGCCGAGCTCGAGGTGCCGCTCGACCACGACGACCCGTCCGGCGAGACGATCGTCCTCGGGCTGTCGCGCCGCCCGGCCACCGACCCCGAGCGCCGCATCGGCTCGCTGCTCATGAACCCGGGCGGCCCGGGCGGCTCCGCCGTCGAGTTCATCGAGGGCAGCCCGCTGCCCACCGCGCTCACCGAGCGCTTCGACATCGTCGGCTTCGACCCGCGCGGCGTCGGCCGCAGCACCCCGCTCGACTGCCGCACCCACCTGCAGGCCATCTACGACGTCGACCCGACCATGGAGGACGACGCCGACCGGGAGGCCTACGTCGAGACGTCGCAGCGCTTCGTCGACGAGTGCGCCGAACGCCACGCCGACCTCCTCCCCCACCTCGGCACGGTCGACGTCGCCAAGGACATGGACCTCGTGCGGGCGGCGCTCGGCGAGGAGCAGGTCACCTACGTCGGCTACTCGTACGGCACCTCGCTCGGCGAGCAGTACGCCCGGCTCTTCCCCACGCGCGTCCGGGCCATGGTCCTCGACGGCGTCGTGGACCCCGGCCAGAGCGGGCTGCAGGCCGCCGCCGGCCAGGCCGCCGGCTTCACCCGTGCCCTCGACGCGTTCATCGCCCAGTGCGACGAGGACGACTGCGGCCTGGCCGGCCCGGCCGGCGAGGTGATCGACGAGGTCATCGCCGCCGCCGAGGAGGCACCGATCCCGGCGAACCGGGCCGACCGGCCGGCCACGCCCGGTGTGGTGGCCCTCGCCCTGGGCCAGGCGCTCTACAGCGAGACGCTCTGGCCCGAGCTGGCGCGCGCCCTCGACCAGGCGAGCGGCGGCAACGCCAACGGGCTCGTCGCGCTGGCCGACCGCTACCTCCAGCGCCGGCCCGACGGCTCGTACCCGAACGGCTTCGAGATCTACTTCGCGGTGAGCTGCCTGGACTCGGCGTGGCCCAAGGACCCCGACGCCGTGTTCGACACCGCGGAGTACGTCGGCGCGCTGTACCCGCGGGTCGGCGAGGCGCTGGTCAACGACTACGTGCGCTGCGCCCTGTGGCCGGGCGAGCCGCAACCGCTCACGCCGCTGACCGGCGCCGTGCAGGGCCTGCCCCCGATCGTGGTCGTGAGCACCACCGGCGACCCGGCCACGCCCTACGAGTCGGGCGTGAAGGTGGCCGGCGAGGTCCCCGGCGCCGTGCTCGTCACCAACGAGGGCGAGGGCCACACGATCTACGCCCAGGGCAAGGCGTGCATCGACGAGCCGGTCACCGCCTACCTCGTCGACCTCACCGTGCCCGCCGCCGGCCTGCGCTGCTGAGCGCTGCGCCTCAGCCGACCTGGTCGCCGGCCACCAGGCTCTCGAGCGTCAGCTCGGGCTGGTCGGCGGCGAGGCGGTCGAGCCAGTAGGAACTCTCGAAGAGGGCGATGAGCGTGCCGTCGGCCCGACCGAGCACGTCCACCCCGCGCATCGACCGCAGGGCCGCCGCGCTGGCGGCGTCGGTGCGGCGGGCGACCGAGTACGTCGTGGGGCTGAGCTCGACCGGGGCGCCGAACTCGTTCTCCAGGCGGTGCACGGCGACGTCGAACTGCATCGGCCCGACCGCGGCCAGGACCGGGGCCTGGTCGCCGGTGTCGGGGTCGCGCAGCACCTGGACGACGCCCTCCTCGTCGAGCTGGGCGATGCCCTTGCGGAACTGCTTGAAGCGCCCGGTGTCGCGCACGCGGGCCACGGAGAAGTGCTCCGGGGCGAAGCTCGGGATGCGGGGGAACGTCACCGGCTCGCCGAACCACAACGTGTCGCCGACGCGCACGTCGGTGGCGTTGACGAGGCCCACGACGTCGCCCGGGTAGGCGGTGTCCACCGTCTCGCGGTCGGCGCCGTTCACCGAGTGGGCGTACTTGGTGGCGAACGGCTTGCCCGTGTCGGCGTGGGTGACGACCATGCCGCGCTCGAACGTCCCGGAGCACACCCGGAGGAACGCGATGCGGTCCCGGTGCGAACGGTCCATGTTGGCCTGCACCTTGAACGCGAAGCCGCTGAACGGGGCGTCGAGGTCGCGGGGCTTCCCGTCGATGTCGGGGCGTGCGGTGGCCGGCGGGGCCAGGTCGATGACCGCGTCGAGGAGCAGCCGGACCCCGAAGTTGGTGAGCGCGGAGCCGAAGAACGTGGGCGACATCTCGCCGCCCAGGAACAGCTCGTCGTCGTGGTCGAGCCCCATGGTGCCCAGGAGCTCGACCTCGTCCCGCGCGGTGGCCCACGCGTCGCCCTCCTCGACGGCGGCCCGGTCCGGTTCCACCACCTCCTCCGGCGCCTCCGTCGCGCCCCGTGCCGTGCGGGTGAAGCGCACGAAGTGGCCCGAGCGCCGGTCGACCACGCCGCGGAAGTCGCCGGCGATCCCCACCGGCCACGTGACCGGCGCGGCGACGACGCCGATCTTCTGCTCGATCTCGTCGAGGAGCTCGAGGGCGTCGCGGCCCGGGCGGTCCCACTTGTTGATGAAGGTGATGAGCGGCATCTGCCGGGCCTTCACCACCTCGAACAGCTTGAGCGTCTGCGGCTCGATGCCCTTGGCGGCGTCGAGCACCATCACCGCGGCGTCGGCCGCGGCGAGCACCCGGTAGGTGTCCTCCGAGAAGTCGCGGTGGCCCGGCGTGTCGAGCAGGTTGACCACCCGGTCGCGGTACGGGAACTGCAGGACGGTGGAGGTGATGGAGATCCCCCGCTGCTGCTCCATCTCCATCCAGTCCGATGTCGCCGACCGACGGTCGCCGCGCGCCTTCACCGCGCCGGCCCCGCCGCTGAGGGCCCCGCCGTAGAGCAGGAACTTCTCGGTGAGGGTGGTCTTGCCGGCGTCGGGGTGGGAGATGATCGCGAAGGTGCGCCGGCGGGCGGCTTCGGCGGCGGGGGTGGTCACGACGTGCTCCAGGGGGCGGGACGGGGCGGTGCGGCGGCGGCGGTCAGCGGCACGAGGCGCAGCGACCGAGCAGGTCGAGGCGGTGGTGGTCGGGCGCGAACCCGGTGGTGCCGGCCACCGTCTCCATGGCCGTCTCCAGGGAGCGCTCGAGCACGTCCGAGACCGTGAAGTCGGTGACCAGCCCGCAGCTCGTGCAGATCAGGTGGTGGTGGTGGTCCGTGAGGTCCTCGGCGAGCTCGAAGCGGGCGAACTCGTCGCTCCCGGCCACCCGGTGGACCACGCCGCAGGTCTCGAGCACCGCCAGGTTCCGGTAGGCCGAGCTCTGCGCCAGGCCGCCGGCGGCCAGCACCTCCGAGGCGGTCAGCGGGCGGCCGGCCCCGGCGAGCACCTCGACGAGGCTCCGGCGCCGGGCGGTGTAGCGCTGGTCGACCGCTCGCAGGCGCGCGCTGACGGCGAGGTGGAGGTCATCGGCCACGGCCGCACCCTACCGGTGGCGACAGATCGCCCCCTCGCCCGGGTGACGCCGCCGAGGGCCCCGCCGCCTCAGGATCGGCTGGTCGGGGCCGATGGGAACGGGCCCCGGCGCCTGGTACGTGACGGGACCGTAACGCTATCGTCACACGGTCCGCCGGACGCGCACCCCAACGGCCAGCCGGACGCTCGCCGCGACCGCTCGAGGGAGCCCGCCATGACCTGCCACTGCGACCACGACGACCCGGGCCCCGCGCCCGGCCACCGGCGCCTCGGGCGGCGCGCCGTGCTGGCCGGTGGGATGGCCGCCGGGTTGGCCCCGCTCCTCCCCGGCATCGCCGGCGCCCAGGCGCCGACGACCGAGACGGCCGAGGGCTCCGACCCCGTCGCCGGCACCCGGGACTTCGGCTTCCTCCCGCCCCGCCCGGCGTCCGAGGTGCACCAGCGGAACATCATGTTCCCGGTGCTCGCCGACCCGAACCTCGGCGGCGTCAGCTGGACCGACACCTACCTCGCGCCCCGCAGCAGCGGCCGCCTCCACGAGGGCCAGGACCTGATGGGCCGCAAGATGCTCAAGCTGCTGGCGTGCGTCGACGGCACGATCGTCGAGCTCCGCCACCAGTCCGGCGGCAACTCGCTCTACCTCAAGGGCACTGACGGCTACTACTACTGCTACCTCCACGTGAACAACGACCGGCCCGGCACCGACGACGGGTCGAACCTCTTCGCCAACGCCTTCGCCCCCGGCATGGCCATCGGCAAGGCCGTGAAGCGCGGCGACCTGCTCGGCTACCTGGGTGACAGCGGCAACGCCGAGGGCACCGGGGCCCACCTCCACTTCGAGATCCGGCTGCCCAACGCCCGCTGGTACAACGCCGCCGCCTGCAACGCCAAGTACTCCCTGCAGGCCGCGCAGCCGGCCAAGGTCGGCGGCACCACCTCGTACGCGCCGTTCCCCGACGCCCTCGCCTTCACGGTGCAGCAGGCCGACGACCTCCTGGGCGGCGTGCCGTCGTGGGAGTGGCTGTCGCAGAAGCACAGCGCGGTCGAGGGCGGTCGGATCGGCCAGGACGCGTTCATCGAGTCGCTGCTGGCCGACGATGCCGTCATCCGGGCCACCAACCCCGTCATCCGCCTCCACGTGGCGCTCTACGGCTGGATCCCGAGCGCCTCCAGCGTGGCCCTCTGGACGAGGATGGTGCGCGACGGCACGACCGTCGACGCCATGGCCGACCAGTGCGCGGTGGGCAGCACGTTCGTCAACAGGTGGGGCCGACTCGACAACCGCGCCTACGCCCGGCGGGTCCAGGTCAACCTCATCGGGCTCGAGCCCAGCGCGGCCACGCTCGACTCGCTGACCAGCCAGCTGAACCGCGGCATGAGCCGCGGCAAGCTGGCCCGCCAGCAGTGCGAGAGCTCCTACTACCGGATGATCAGCGCCAACCGGGTCCGGGTCATCTCGGTGTACCAGGCCATGGTCAAGCGCTCACCGGACAGCAAGTGGCTGGGCATCTGGGCCGAGCGGGACCGGACCGACGCCGCCGCCATGCGCGCGCTCATCAACGCGCACCGCACGAGCGCGGCCTACGCGGCCCGCTTCCAGTAGCCCCGGACCGGCCCGGCGCCCGCCGGGGGCGGAGGGGGCCACGGGGTGGGCGTGCGAAGATGCGCCCATGTCCACGCCCGTTGATCCCGAGCTGCTCGACACTGCCGTCACCCTCGCCCGGCAGGCCGGCGAGCTCACGCTGCAGTACTTCCGTCGCGACGACCTGGCCATCGATCGCAAGGGCGACGGCACGCCGGTGACGGTGGCCGATCGCGGCGCCGAGCGGCTGATCCGCGAGGAGC
This sequence comes from Aquihabitans sp., assembly GCA_036263575.1. Classification (GTDB taxonomy): domain Bacteria; phylum Actinomycetota; class Acidimicrobiia; order Acidimicrobiales; family Iamiaceae; genus Aquihabitans. The sequence continues at coordinate 17,155 of DATAGR010000083.1, forward strand.
TCGAGGCCCGCTACCCCGACGACGGCATCCTCGGCGAGGAGGAGGCCGAGAAGCCGGGGACCTCGGGCCGCCGGTGGATCATCGACCCGATCGACGGCACCAAGGCGTTCACCCACGGCGTGCCGCTCTACACGAACCTCCTCGCCGTCGAGGACGCCGACGGCATCTCGGTCGGGGTCGTCAACGTCCCGGCGCTGGGCGAGACCGTCTACGCGGGGCGCGGCCTCGGGTGCTTCGCCAACGGCGCGCCGTGCCACGTGAACGACCGTGCCGGCCTCGACGACGCCTACCTGACCTCGAGCGGGCTCAGCCCCTGGGACGACGACTGCCTGCTGCGCGCCAAGGCCGCCAAGCTGAACCTCCGGACGTGGGGCGACGGCTACGGCTACGTGCTCGTGGCGACCGGTCGGGTCGAGGCCATGTTCGACCCGCGCGCCGAGCTCTACGACCTGGCGCCGATGCCGGTGATCCTCGAGGAGGCCGGTGGCCGCTTCACCGACCTGGCCGGCCAGGTGACGCCCGGCGGCGGCAGCGGCCTGGCCACCAACGGCCTGATCCACGACGACCTCCTCGCCGTCCTCCGGGGCTGACGCGGCCGGCCGGCGCGCCGTCACGCCTCGGCGGCGTCGGATCCTGCGTCGTCGTCGGTCCCGGGCCACGCATCGGCCAGGTCGCCCCGCGCCCGGGCGACGCGGGAGCGGATGGTCCCCACCGGGCAGCCGCAGACGTCGGCGGCCTCGGCGTAGGAGTACCCGAGGAGCTGGGTGAGAACGAAGGCGCTCCGCCGGTCGGGGTCGAGGCCGGCCAGCAGGTCCTCCAGCTCCACCCGGTGGTCGGCGCGATCGAGCGACCGGTCGACGGCGAGGTCCCGAAGCCGCCCGTCTCGCACGCGCGTGCGGGTCCGGCGGCGGATGGTGTCGATGCAGGTGCGCCGGGCGATGGCGAGCAGCCAGGTGCGGGCCGAGGACTCGCCGCGGAACGAGGCCAGGCCCTTGATCGCCCGCTCGTAGACCTCCTGGGTGAGGTCGTCGGCCGCGCCCCGGTCGACGAGGTGGGCGGCCAGG
>DATAGR010000084.1:0-2718 GCA_036263575.1 Aquihabitans sp.
GGCAGAGGTAGGACCGCCGCGTCGTCCCGAACTCATCGCCGCCGACCACGTACCGGTCCGGGCGGCCGGCGACTAGGGCAGCTGGTCGGTCACGCCCGCGACGTCGGTGAGGTCCGCCGCCTGGGCGCCGAGCTCCTCCGCCGGGGCCTGGGCCACGTCGGCCACGGCGCCGAACTGCTCGCCGACCTCCGCCGCCTGGGCGCCGAACTCCTCCACCGGCTGCTGCACCAGATCACCGGCGGCACCGAGGTGCTCGCCGATGCCCGTCTGCTCCAGCAGCTCGCCCACACCTCCGCCGCCGAGCAGGCCCTTCACCGCATCGAGCAATCCCATGTCTCGCTCCTCCTGAAGACGATGGTCGCAGCGTACCGACCACTGCCTCAGTTCACACGAATTCTTTTTCGTGTTTGTCGGAAGCTCGACGCCAGGGCGAAGACCAGCGGCTCAGCCCGCCGGGACGGGGGCGCCGGCGGCACCGGACACCGCCGGGGTCGACGGCGTGGCGGGCGGCCCGGCGACCTCGAGGGCGTCGGGCGGCGGGCCGTCGCCGGTGCCGTCGCCCTCGGCGGCCATGGCCTCGGCCTCGGCGACCCGGAGGCGGCGGTACGGCTTCGACACGAGGGCCACGCTGGTGACGATCGCTCCCAGCACGCCGGCGACGCTGAACATGAGCGCCAGGCCACGCACCGAGCCGGTGCCGTACCAGGAGCCGATGGCGTCGGCGCCGGCGCCGTCGGTCATGAACGGCATCATCACCTCTTGCGCGAACGGGCCCACCGCGATGGCGGTGATCGGCGACGCCGCGTTCTCCACGAGCTGGGCGAACCCGAAGACCCGGCCCTGGCGCTCGAACGGGATGACCCGCTGGAGCACGGTCTGCTCGGCGGCCTCGATCATCGGCATCAGCGCCAGCCACACCGCCATGCCGATGGCCAGCAGCACGATCGACGAGCGCACGGTGAACACCGAGCACACGATCCAGCAGATGAGGTTGCCGACGAGGATCAGCCGCAGCGGCGACTTGCCCAGCCCCTTGCGAGCCACCACCAGGCCGCCGGCGATCATCACCAGGCTGAGGCCGCCCCACAGGAAGCCCCACGCCTGCACGCTCACCAGCTCGAGGCCGTAGGCGTCCATGAGGGCCATGAACACGCCGCCCAGGAGGTTGTTGAGCGCGGCCAGCGCGATGAGGAGCCACAGGCCCGGCACCTCGCGAATGGCCTCGACCGCGGCACGGACGTCGATCCGCGACGCACCCTCCTCCGCCGGGTTCGGCTCGGGCTCGGTGAAGTGGATCGTGCGCAGGTGCACCAGGGCGGCGGTGGTGACGGCCAACGTGATGATCAGCGACCACCCCATGCCGGCCAGCCCCACGGCGAGGCCGCTGAAGACCGACGTGATGGCGAAGCTGACGCCGGTGATGGTGCCGACCAGGCCGTTGGCCTTGTCACGCCGCTCGGGCGGCACGAGCATCGTCACGCACGTCGACAGGGCCACGCTGCGGCCCATCCCGGCCACCGACCCCGCGAGCGAGGCGAACGCCAGCAGCCAGAACCACGGGCGGTCGAGCCGGAGCAGCGGCCCGGTGTCGACCAGGACGTAGACGAGGGCGGCGACGGCGAAGAACGCGGTCGACGCGGTCGTGGCCACGGTCATCGCCGCGTGCTTGCGGTGGTGGTCGACGTAGGTGCCGAACCACGGCCCCAGCGCGGCGCTGGCCAACCCGTACGACCCGCCGATCACGCCGGTGGCCACCACCGAGCGAGTCTCCAGGTACACCCAGAACGTGAGGGCGAACCACAGGAACGTCCCGGCCACGTTGCTCAGCAGCGCGTTGACGACGAGCTGCCGGAACGCCGCCTCGTCGACGTGCTCGCCGCCGGTGGAGCGGTCGACCGCGCCGGCGCCGCTGCCTGCCGCCTCGAGCTCCGGCGCTGCGTTCCCGTCCACCACCGGGACGGTAGCGACCCCGCCCACTTCGTCGTCCACGTGTTCCGTTCCCAGCATGGCCGCAGCCTCACCCTTCGAGTCCACTGGAGGTCAAGCGACCTCGCTGCCAGTTCCGACCGCCGCCCACCTGCGAACTCATCGCTCGACGAGGGCAGCCTCCGACGGGAGGTCGGGTGGCTGAACGGTCAGTGGCTGGTGGCGGGCGGGGTGGTGGCGGCCGGGTCGTGGTGGGCGTCGTCGCCCTTGCGGCCGAACGGGAGCAGCGGGACGACGGTGGCGATGATGCCGCCGACGACGAAGCCGACGACGGCCGACGCCGCGGTGTTGACGAGCCAGGCCAGGACGCCGCCGATGCCGGCCACGTCCTCGACGCCGTGCTCCAGGTCGTGCACGAGCCCGTACGGCCAGTGCCAGCCGAGCTCGTCGGCGCCGACGAGGAGGATGTGGCCACCGACCCAGAGCATCGCCGCCGTCCCGATGACCGAGAGCCACGCCAGCAGCTTGGGCATGCCGTTCACGAGGAGGCGGCCCGTGCGCTTCGACCCCTCCGACTCGCGCTGGGTCATCCTCAACCCGATGTCGTCCATCTTCACGATCAGCGCCACGACCCCGTAGACGACCACGGTGATCAGCACGGCCACCACGGCCAGGATCACGGCCCGCTGGACGATGGGCTCGTCGAGGACCTCCTTCAGCGAGATCACCATGATCTCGGCAGAGAGGATGAAGTCGGTGCGGATCGCCCCGGCGATCGTCTTCTCCTCGGCC
>DATAGR010000085.1:0-4261 GCA_036263575.1 Aquihabitans sp.
CGGGCGGGTCGACGAGGCCGGGCTGGGCCTCGGTGGCCACGCGGTCGGTGAGGACGAACACCGCCACGGCGGCCACCACCCAGGCGAGCACCGCCTGGCTGCCGCTGGTGATGGGCCCGCTGAGGGCGCCGAAGCGCACGAGGGCGGCGACGCTGGCCGCGAGCACGGCCCTTGCGGCCAGGCGGATCGAGATCGAGGGCAGCCCGACGACGGCGAGCACGCCGACGAACGCCCCGGCGAGGAGGCCGACCGTCGGCGACCCCGACCGCCGGGCGACCGCGACCGAGCCCGCCGCGCCGGCGGCCACGCCCGTGGCCGCGGCGAGGGCGACGACGAGCCAGGTCGGCAGGCCGGCCCGGTCGGGGTGGCTGGCGCGATCGGCGCGGCCGTCGGGGTCGACCGGGCCGGTGTGCGGGGCGGTCACGACCCGATCTCCACGACCGGCCACCCCTCGGGCGGCGACGCCGGTGGACCCGGCACGGCGCGGGCCAAGCGACGTCCGGCGTCGAGCACGGTGCGGACCTCGCCCACGACGGGCCCGCCGGCCTCGCACGTGGCCAGCTGCAGGCGCCCGCCGGCGGCCAGCACGGCCCGGCAGGCGCCGAGGGCGTACGACGCCGCCTGCTCGGTCTGCGAGCCGAGGTCCCGGAGGTCGACGACGACCGCCTGGCCCGTCGGCACCGGTGGCTCCAGCTCCCGCACGACCAGCTCGCCGGTGCGCGCCGAGGACGGCCAGTGCACGAGGTGCGAGGGGTCGCCGCTGACGTAGGGCCGCACCGAGCGCACGAGGTCGCCGCTGCGCGCCGGGAGCGATCGATCCGTGGCGCCGCCCTCGAGCGGTGCCGGGGTGGGCAGCCACGTGACCGCGAGCGGGCGGGGCGCCACCTCCACTGCGTGGGGCAGGACCACCTCGTGGACGCGGTGCGCGGCGAGCACGCCGAGCGGCGCCGACACGCGGACCTCGAGGCGCACCGCCTGGAAGAGCCCTCGTCGGTCGGCGATGTGGCCGAGGTCGCCGGTGCCGGGTGCGCCGGCGCGATGCCAGGGGCCGGTGGGGTCGAGGGCGCGCACCTCGAGGCCGGCGACGCGCCCGGACAACATCACCGTGATCGGCACGACCTCGCCCACCACGGCGTCACGCGGCGACGACGCGCCGACCGCCAGGCGCCGCACGAGGACCAGCGGGGCGACGATGCCGATGACGAGCACGGCCAGCAGGCAGGCCCAGACGACGCTCACCAGCTCGTGGTCGGCGACCACGGGCGGCGAGGCGACGATGAAGATGACGGCGGCGAGCAGGACCGCGCCCGCGGCGGTGAGCCGGCTGCCACCCACCCGGTCGAAGCCGCCGCCCGGGGCGGGTACCGATCGGCGGTGCGGCACCGCGGGAGGGCCGGCCGCGACGTCGGTCGCTGCGGGCCGATCGGGCGCGCTCGTCTCGGTCGGCGGCACGGTCCGGCCCGCGACCCGCAGCGCGGGTCGCGGCTCGCCGGGCGGTGGGAGGGCGGTCACGTCAGGGGCGCGGCACGGGCGTGGTCGAGACGACCTCGCCGACGATGCGCCGGGCGGCGACGGTGTCCACGGCCCCGCCGACCGACACGCGGTGCGAGAGCGCCGAGGCGGCGACGGCCTGCACGTCGTCAGGGGTGAGGTGGGTCCGGCCCGCGACCACGGCGTGGGCCCGTGCCGACTGCAGCAGCCCGACCGAGGCCCGCGGCGAGGCCCCGACCGTGAGCTCGGGGTGGCGGCGCGTGGCCTCGACGAGGTCGAGCACGTACTCGACGGCGGCTGGCGCGCTGTGGACGTGGCGGACGGCGGCGACGGCCGAGGCGACCCGCTCGGGGTCGGCCACGGGCTGCATCGTGTCGAGCACGTCGGTGCCACCCCGGCCGGTCAGGATCTCCCGCTCGGCGGCGCGGTCGGGCAGGCCCATCGACAGGACCAGCGAGAAGCGGTCGAGCTGGCTCTCGGGCAGCGGGAACGTGCCGACCTGGCCGAACGGGTTCTGCGTCGCGATGCAGAAGAACGGCGCCGGCAGGCCGTAGGTGGTGCCGTCCACGCTGACCTGGTGCTCCTCCATCGGCTCGAGGAGGGCGGCCTGGGTCCGCGGCGAGGCCCGGTTGATCTCGTCGACCAGCACGACGTTGGCGAACAGCGGCCCCGCCCGGAAGTTCCACGAGCCGTCGACCGGGGCGTACACCGACGTGCCGGTGATGTCGCTCGGGAGGAGGTCGGGCGTGCACTGGACCCGGCCGAAGCGCCCGCCCAGGGCGGCGGCCAGGCTCTTCCCGAGCAGCGTCTTGCCGGTCCCCGGGAGGTCCTCGACGAGGACGTGGCCGCCGGCGAGCAGGGCGACGAGCGACAGGCGGACGACGTCGTCCTTGCCCCGGACCGCGCCGGACACCGTGGTGAAGAGCGCCTCGGCCAGCGCGACCGCGTCGGCGAGGCCGGCGGCGGGGGGCGGCGTCGAGGGCGGGGCGACGACCTGGCTCATGGCGCCCAAGCCTGGCACGAGCGCGCGCGAACCACGCAGGCGGCCGCGGACGTCCGCCGTGGTCGTCGGCGCATCAGGCGTCGGCGGCCCAGCGCGGCGGCCGCTTCTCCCGGAAGGCGGCGATGCCCTCGGCGGCGTCCTCGGTCGAGGCGGTGACCGTGAGGAGGGGGTGGAGGAACCGAAGCGCGTCCTCGGCGGCGAGGTCCCAGGCCCCGTAGAAGCTGTCGCGCCCGAGGCGCAGGGCCAAGGGGCTCTTGGCGGCGAGCGTCCCCGTCAGGTCGGCCACCGCGTCGTCGAGCCCGCCGGGCCCCTCGGCGGGCACCACCCGGTTCACGAACCCGATGCGCAGGGCTTCGGCGGCGTCGACCCGGCGGCCGGTCATCATCAGCTCGAGCGCCACCTTCGGCGGCATGGACCGGGTGAGCGGCACGGTGATCATGTGGGGCCAGAGGCCGACGTCGATCTCCGGCGTGCCGAACACGGCGTCGTCGGCGACCACGACGAGGTCGCAGGCCAGGGCCAGGCCGAACCCGCCGGCGAGGGCGTAGCCACGCACCCGCGCCACCGTGGGCTTGCCGAGCTCCCACAGGTCGCGGAACAACCGGGCCAGCTCGCCCCGGGCGTCGTGGAGGTCGGCGTAGCCGCCGCCGTCGGCCATGCCGGCCAGGTCGGCACCGGCGCAGAAGGCCCGGTCGCCGGCACCGGTGAGCACCACCACGCGCACCTCGGGGTCGGCCTTGGCGTCGGCCACGGCCCGGCGGAGCTCGGCCATCGCGGACCACGAGAGCGCGTTGCGCTTGTCGGGCCGGTCGATCGTCAGGGTCGCCACGTGGCGCTCGACGGAGACCGCGATCTCGGGGTCGCTCATGGGCGGCGACGGTAGCCCTCGGCCGCCCGCGCGGCCGCAGGTAGGGTCACCCCCCGTCCGGCGAGCAGGAGGGCCAGCGCTGTGGGGACCGAGCACGTGCTGGCCGTCGACCTGGGCACCGGCGGCCCGAAGGCGGCGCTGGTCGACGTCGACGGCCGCATCACCGCCCACGAGTTCGAGCCCACGCCCCTCGAGCTCCTCCGCGACGGCGGGGCGGAGCAGGACCCCGACGGGTGGTGGGCGGCGATCACCACCGCAGTCCGGCGCCTCCTCGGCGCCCGCCACGTGCCGGTCGCCGACGTCGTGGCCGTGGCCATCACCAGCCAGTGGTCGGGCACCGTCGCGGTCGACGCCACGGGCGCCCACCTGTACCCCGCCGTCATCTGGATGGACTCGCGCGGTGCGCCGTACGTGGAGGAGCTGGTCGGCGGGCGGCTGACGGTCGCCGGCTACGACCCCCGCCGGCTCCGCCACTGGGTGTCGCGCACCGGCGGCATCCCGAGCCACTCGGGCAAGGACCCCGTCGCCCACATCCTGTGGCTGCGCAACGAGCGGCCCGATGTCTACGCCGCCGCCCACGCCTTCCTCGAACCGTGCGACTACCTGAACGCCCGGCTGACGGGACGCCAGACCGCGTCGTACGACTCGATCGTCGCCCACTGGCTCACCGACAACCGGGACCTGTCGAGGGTCGCCTACGACCCGCAGCTCCTCGAGTGGTGCGGCCTGCGCGAGTCGCAGCTCCCGCCCCTGGTGCCGTCGGCCTCGGTGGTGGGCCCGGTGCTGGACGAGGTCGCCGCCGACTGGGGGCTGGCCCCGGGCACGCAGGTGGTGACCGCCACCGGCGACGTCCACTCGGCCGTCGTGGGGTCGGGCGCCCTCGGCGATCACGAGGGCCA
>DATAGR010000086.1:0-6546 GCA_036263575.1 Aquihabitans sp.
AATTGGCAGAGGCACCAGGTTTAGGTCCTGGCCAGTGCGCGTTCGAGTCGCGCCGTCGGCACCGCCACCCCGGATCGGAAGCCCACCGGCCGCCGCTAACCTCGGCCGACATGGACCTGCCGAACCTCGCACCCGTCGCCCAGGGACCCACCGGGTTGGACCTCGGTGCGGCCGACATCTACAACCGCCTCCTCAAGGAGCGGATCGTCTTCCTCGGCACCGACGTCAACGACACGATCGCCAACCAGCTCGCCGCGCAGATCCTCTACCTCGACGGCCAGGGCGACGAGGACATCTGGCTCTACATCAACTCGCCGGGTGGCTCGATCTCCGCCGGCATGGCCATCTACGACACCATGCAGTTCGTCACCGCCGACGTGGCGACGGTGTGCATGGGCCTGGCGGCCTCGATGGGCCAGTTCCTGCTCTGCGCCGGTGCGGCCGGCAAGCGCTTCGCCCTGCCGCACTCGCAGATCATGATGCACCAGCCCTCCGGTGGCATCCAGGGCCAGGCGTCGGACATCGCGATCCAGGCCGAGCGCATGGTGTACATCAAGCGCCTCATGGCCGAGCGCATCGCCTCGCACACCGGCCAGACGGTCGAGCAGATCGAGGCCGACTCCGAGCGCGACCGCTGGTTCACCGCCGAGCAGGCCAAGGACTACGGCATCATCGACAGCGTCATCACCCGCCGGGCCGGGCTGCCCGAGGCCTGAGCCCCGGCGCCGTCGGCGCAGCCGGCCGGCTGCTCAGCCGTCGAGCGTCGTGGTGGTGGCGGGCACGGTGGTCGACGTCGACGTGACGGCCCCGCCGTCGGTCGTGGTCCGGCCGTCGTCGACGGTCGGGTTGAGCTCCACCCCGCAGCGGTCCGACGCGTAGGCGGCCACCTCCAGGGCGGCGGCCTCGCCGCCGCGGTGGTCGGCCATGGCGGCGCGCAGGCGGTCGGCGGCGGCCTCCGGGTCGTCGGCGTCGGCCTCGACCGCGTCGATCACCGCCTGCACCAGCCGCACGACCTCCCCGACGTCGTCGCGGATCTCCTGGGGCGCTGCGTCGCGCAGGTCGTCGTAGGCGGAGGACGCCGAGTCGAGCCGGCGTGACAGCTCGGCGGGGTCGGCGTCGTCGAACCCGGTGAGCAGCGTGGCCAGCGGCGGGACCGTCGCGACCCGGTCGCAGAACGCCTCCTCCGACCCGACGTCGTCGGTGCACGCGGCGGCGGCGAGCGCGAGCGACGCGCACCCGAGCGCGGCCAGGAGGGCACGCCGGCGCCGTCGCGTCGACGTCACCGATCGCCGCTCGACGGCCGCCGGGCTGGGCATCGGCCGGTCAGGCCGCCGCCGCGCCGCGCTGGGCCGCCTCGGCCCGGGCCCGCAGGTCGGCGACGGCGTGGCCCAGGCCCTCGGGGTCGCGGTAGAGCGCGCTGCCGGCGACGAGCACGTTGGCCCCGGCCGCGGTGGCGCCGGCGATGGTGTCGGGCCCGATGCCGCCGTCGACCTCGATGTCGACGTCGAGACCGCGGGCGGTGATCCGCTGGCGCAGTTCGGCGATCTTGGGCTCCATCGTGGCGATGTAGGCCTGGCCGCCGAAGCCGGGGTTCACGGTCATGACGAGGACCATCTCGACCAGGTCCAGCACGTGCTCCACCGCGCTCACCGGCGTCGACGGGTTGAGGGCGACGGCAGCACGTGCCCCGCCGTCGGTCACCTGGGTCAGGCACCGGTGGAGGTGGGTGGTCGACTCGGCGTGGACGATGAGGAGCTCGCAGCCGGCCTCGATGTACCGGCCCAGCAGCACCTCGGGGGTGTTGACCATCAGGTGGGCCTCGAACGGCACGGTGACGGCGCTGCGGCAGGCGGCGATCACGTCGGGTCCGAAGGTGAGGTTGGGCACGAACTGGCCGTCCATGACGTCCCACTGGATGCGGTCGACGCCGGCGTCCTCGAGGGCCTTGCACTCCTCGCCGAGGCGGGAGAAGTCGGCGGGGAGGACCGAGGGCGCGAGGTGGATCGGACGGGCGGGGGCGTCGGTCGGCACGGCGGCCACCTTACGGGAGCCCGATCGGCGCCTCGGTAGGCTCGGACACCGTGACCGTGCTCGAGCTGCGCACGACGGCCATGGCCGTCGGAGGGGAGGCGGTGGCCAGGGAGCCCTCCGGCCGCGTCGTCTTCGTGGCCGGCGCCGCGCCCCAGGAGACGGTGCGCGTCCTGCTCACCGAGGAGAAGCGCTCGTTCGCCCGGGGCCACGTGGTGGAGGTCGTGAGCGCGTCGCCCGACCGCGTGGCGCCACCGTGCCCGCACGTGGCCGAGGGGTGCGGCGGCTGCGACTGGCAGCACCTGGCCGAGGGCGCGCAGCGCCGCCTCCGGCTCGAGCAGGTGACCGAGGTCCTGCGCCGCCAGGGCGGCATCGCCTCGCCGGTCGTGGTGCCCGGCCAGGCCCTCCCGGCCGCAGGCCTGCGCACCACCGTGCGGGGCACGACCGGCCCGGACGGCCGCTTCGCCTTCCGTCGCCGCCGGTCGCACGAGCCCGTGCCGGTCGAGACGTGCCTGGTCGCCCACCCGCTGGTCGAGGCGATCGTCCACGAGGGCCGGTTCGACGACGCCTCCGAGGTCACCATCCGGGTCGGCGCCCGGACCGGGGAGCGGCTGGTCGTCGTGGGCCCGACCGCGGCCGGCGCCTCGGTGCCGCCGGGCGTCGCGCTGGTGGGCACCGACGAGCTCGCCGCCGGCCGGCGGGCGTGGGTGCACGAGGAGGCAGCCGGGCGCACCTGGCGGATCTCGGCCGGGTCGTTCTTCCAGGCCAGCCCGGAAGGCGCGGAGGCGCTGGTGGGCGCGGTCGAGGCGCTCGTCGAGGAGTGGGCGCCGTCGGCGGCGCGCCTGGTCGACCTGTGCTGCGGCGTCGGCCTCTTCGCCGGGACCGCCGGACGGGATCGCGCCGTGGTCGGCATCGAGCGCAGCGCGCCGGCGGTGGCCGATGCCCGCCACAACCTGGCCGACGTCGACGCCCGGGTCCTCAAGGTCGCGCTGGCCCGGTGGCGGGCCTCGGCGGCCGACGTCGTGGTGGCCGATCCGGCCCGCAGCGGGCTGGGCGCAGCCGGGGTGGCCGCCGTCGCCGCCGCCGCACCCGAGCTGTGCGTCCTGGTCAGCTGCGACCCGGCGGCGCTGGGGCGCGATGCCGCCCTGCTCGCCGGGGCGGGCTACCGCCACGTGGGCTCCACGGTGTTCGACCTCTTCGCCCACACGAGCCAGATCGAGGTCGTCTCCGGGTTCGTCCGCGACCCGTCGGCGGTGTCGGGGCGATGAGCGAGATGCCGTCGTCATCCGAATCGGGGAACCGCTCCGTACCACCCAGCGGTGAGACCGACATGAGCAACCTCGGAGAGATGAGCGACGCCGGACTGGTGGTGGCGATCAGCCGCTACAACCAGGACGCGCTCGCCGAGGCGTACCGGCGCCACGCCGGTGCGGTCTTCGGGCTGGCCCGGCGGCTGCTGGCCGAGCCCGCGCTCGCCGAGGAGATCGTGCAGGAGGTGTTCCTCCGCCTCTGGAACGACCCCGACAAGTTCGATCCCGGGCGAGGGTCCCTGCGGTCGTACCTCCTGGCCCAGTGCCATGGTCGATCCGTCGACCTGTTGCGCTCGGAGTCCTCCCGGCGGCGCCGGGAGGAGAAGGACCTCCGCCGCACGGCGGAGGCGGGCTACGACCTCGAGCGGGAGGTGTGGGACCTCACCCTCGCCGACCACGTGCGTGAGGCCATCGGCAAGCTCCCAGAGGGCGAGCGGGAAGCCATCCGGCTCGCCTACCTCGGTGGCCACACCTATCGCGAGGTGGCCACCCTGCTCGACGAGCCCGAGGGAACGGTGAAGAGCCGGATCCGATCGGGCCTCAAGCACCTACGGACCGAGCTGGTCGCCGCCGGCGCCACGCTCGGGGAAGACCTCCAATGACCGAGTACCACGACGACTTCACCGACCTGCTCGGGGTGTACGCCCTCGACGCCGTCGACCCCCTCGAGCGCCAGCGCATCGAGGCCCACCTCCTCACCTGCCACTGGTGCGCGGCCGAGGTGGCCCAGCACCGCGAGGTGGCGGCCCACCTGTCCGTGACCGGCACCGACGCCCCGGCCGGGGTGTGGGACCGCATCGCCGCCGAGCTGTCGCCGCCCGCACCGCCGCTGCGCATGTCGTTCTCGCCGACCGGCGAGGTCGACCCGCTGGGCCCGTCGTCGACGGCGCCGCCCGCCGCGCCCGACAACGTGGTGCCGCTCCGTCGGCGGTCCATCTCCATGCGCACCTTCGCCGCCGTCGTCGGCACCGCCGCCGTGCTGCTCGGCGCCCTCGGGTTCGTCGCCGTCGATCGGACCCGCGACGCGAACCAGATCGCCACGTCCACCACCACGCCGGGCCCGGGCGACCTCACCGTCGCCCTCGAGGGCAGCGGGCGCCTCGGCGCTCAGGCGGTGGTCGACGCCTCGGGCAAGGGCTACCTCGTCTCCCACGACCTGCCCGATCCCGGCGAGGACCGGCTGTACCAGCTCTGGGGCCAGGTCGACGGCGTCGTCTTGTCGCTCGGCACGTTCGACAGCGGCACCGAGGTCGTGAACTTCACGGTCGACCCGGCCCAGATCGACGACGTCGAGGCCTTTGCCGTCACCGAGGAGCAGCGGCCCGGCGTGCTGGCCTCCGAGAACGAGGCCGTGCTCATCGGCGAGGTCGCCTGACCCACGCTCTCGGGCACCTGCCTACGGTGTCGGCGATGGCGACCATGCGGGCGTACCGGATCGGCGGCTGGCAGGAGCCGCCCGAGCTCGTCGAGGTCCCCGTCCCCGAACCCGGTCGCGGCCAGGTGCGCGTGCGAGTCGCGGGCTGCGGCCTCTGCCACTCCGACCTCGCCATGACCCAGATGCCGGCGGAGATCGGGGCCTCGCTCGGGTGGGCGGTGCCCTTCACCCTCGGCCACGAGACTGCGGGCTGGGTCGATGCCGTCGGCCCCGGCGTGGTCGGCTTGGCGGAGGGCGACCCCGTGGCGCTGGCGTCCCCGGCGTCGTGCGGCACGTGCCGGTGGTGCCGCCGGGGCGCCGAGAACGCCTGCCCGGCCGGCCTGGTCGGGCGGGGCTACGGCCGCGACGGTGGCCTGGCCGAGCACGTGCTGGTCGACGACGCCGACCGGGTGGCCATCCCCCTCGGAGACCTCGACCCCGCCATCGCCGGGCCGCTCACCGATGCCGGCGCCACCTCGCACCACGCGGTGGCCCGCCTGATCCCGCGATTGCACGACGACTCGACGGTGGTCGTGCTCGGCGTGGGCGGCCTCGGCGGCTTCGTCGTCCAGCTCCTCCGGGCGACGTCATCGGTCCGGGTGGTAGCGGTCGACCCGAACCCGGCGCGCCGGCAGGCGGCACTCGGGCTAGGCGCCCACCACGCGCTCGCCGGCGTCGACCTGTCGACCGCTGACGCCCTGCGGGATCTCCTGGACGGCGACCCGGTGGACGCCGTGGTCGACGTGGTGGGCACCGACGCCACCATCGCCCTCGCCGCCGGCACGGTCGCCTCCGGCGGCGCACTCATGGTGGTGGGGGCCGGCGGTGGCACGCTCCGGCGGCCCTGGTTCGGCGGCCTGCCCCGCGACGCTGAGGTGGTGACGTTCCAGGGCTCGGACCTGGCCGACGCCCGAGCGGTGATCGAGCTGGCCGCAGCCGGCCGGATCCGCGTGGAGGTGGAGCGCTTCGCCCTCGACCGGGTGGCCGACGCCTACGCCGCCCTCGACGCCGGCACCCTCACCGGCCGGGCGGTCGTCGCGCCCTGAACGGCGCCGGCCGGGGTCCCGACACGCGCTGCCGGGCGACGTGGCGGCTACCTGGCGGGTCGAGCGTGGCGGTCTGGGTAAGGACCCGGACGACACCCGATCCACCCGAGGAGCACCGATGCGTGATCTGCGTCCCCTGCAGGCTGGTCTCGTGGCAGGAGTCATCGGAACGGCCATGATGACCCTCTCGGAGGTGGTCGAGGCGAAGGTGACCGGACGTGATCCGAGCACCGTCCCGGGTCAGGTCGGGGCGTCGTTGATCGGCAGAGCGGACGACGACGCCACGATCGGTCGGCTGAACACACCGGTGCACTGGGCCCACGGGATCTCGATGGGCGTCGTGCGCGCCGCGATCGGGTCGACGTCGTTGTCACCGACCTCGGCGACCCTGGCCCACTTCGCGAGTGTCTGGGCCGGCGACGCCTTGCTCTACCGCAGCCTCGAGATCGCTCCGTGGCCGACCGAGTGGCCACCTCGCGAGCTCGCGACGGACCTCTTCCACAAGGGCGTCTACGCGGCGGTCACCGGTGCGACCTTCGAGTACCTCGTGTCGTCACCGAGCGACGCCGCCCGGGACCGTTCGGCGGCCTGATCGCGATCGGTCCCTGCTGGAGGCTCGGCGATCGGACCACTGCGGCACAGAGGCGGCCGAGCGCCGGGTCGTCGTGACCCGCCCGTGGTGCGCCCCGGGGGATTCGAACCCCCAACCTGTGGATTAAGAGTCCATTGCTCTGCCGTTGAGCTAGAG
>DATAGR010000087.1:0-3531 GCA_036263575.1 Aquihabitans sp.
CGAGGAGCGGACCGAGGCGCGGAGTCGCGCGGGAGGCATCGCCTGATGAGGCGGCCGGCCACGCCGAGCGCCACCGTCGGCCCCTACCTCGCGATCGGGTTGACGTGGGAGGACGGTCCGCAGGCGGTCGACCCCGGCGCGCCCGGGGCGCTCTGGCTGCGCGGCGTCGTCCTCGACGGCAACGGCGACCCCGTGCCCGACGCGATGGTGGAGACCTGGCAGGCCGACCCCGACGGCCGGTTCGACCACCCCGACGACCCGCGCGGCGCGGCGGCGTACCCGGGGTTCCGCGGCTTCGGCCGGGCGCAGACGGTGCCCGACGGGGAGTACGCCGTGTGCACGCTCAAGCCCGGCCGCGTCCCCGACGGCGACGGCGGCCTGCAGGCCCCGCACGTCGACGTGTCGGTCTTCGCCCGCGGCCTGCTCGACCGGGTGGTCACCCGGATCTACTTCGCCGACGAGGCGGTGGCCAACGCCGAGGACCCGGTGCTCCGCTCGCTGCCCGGGGACCGGCGGGACACGCTCGTCGCCGAGCGCACGGCCGACGGGTACCGCCTCGACATCCGGCTCCAGGGCGAGCGGGAGACGGTCTTCTTCGACGTCTGAGCCGCTCCGATCGCGGTGGTCGGCTTCTCACCGTCGCCCGGCGCGTGGCCGAGAGGCCGACCCGCGGGGTCACGTGACGACGTGCAGCAGGTCCAGGGAGGCGGCCCCCCACACGTGACGGCGACAGCGCGCCTCCGCGACATCACTTGCATCAGCAAGTAAACAAGCCTAGGGTTACTTGCACCGACAAGCTAATGAGGTCATCCGGTGAAGGCAGCCCCACGCCCCGTGCGAATCAGCTACGAGCGTCCGCTCGCTACGGTCAGGGCGCGTCTGCGGGACGTCCTGCGCCGCGACGACGGATGGTCGCAGTTCGTCCGCTTCGTCGGCGTCGGCGGGGCGGCCAACCTCCTCTACGGAACGCTGTTCTTCCTGCTCTCCGACCTCGGCAGCCAGCCGGCCAACCTCGCCGGGTCCATCGCCTCGTCGGCACTGGCCAACGAGCTGCACCGTCGCCTCACCTTCCACGCGGGCGGACGGGTGTCCTGGATGCGGGCCCAGTGGGAGGGCGGTGGGCTGGCGGCCGCCGGGATGGTCGCAACCGCCGTGGCGTTGGCCTGGTTCGAGTCCGTGGCGGACGGTGGCGCGGGAGCGCAGCTGGTCGTGGTCGTGGTCGTCACCGGCGTGGTTGGGCTGGTCCGCTTCCTCGTCCTCCGGTGGGTGTTCGCACCCGGCGACCTCGTGGCCGCCGCGCCCTCCCGAGGGTCGGGTCGACGACCCGCCCGCGGCTGGTCGCAGCAGCGTCCACTTGTCGCAGTGCCCGCTCTCCGCTGACCACGGCCAGGCGACCCCGCCTCGCCGGCGGGTGTCAGGGGGCGTCGGTGCCGGACAGGCTCGGCAGAAGTCCTTCCGGGTGCACGACCCGCCGGACCCGGCGGGCGATCTCGTGCAGCTGCCCCACCTGGCCTCTGGTCAGCGGGTCGAAGACCAGGCGTCGCACCTCGGCGACGTGGCCAGGTGCGGTGTCCACGATCTTGTCCCAGCCGGCGTCGGTGAGCACGGCAAGCGTGGAGCGGCCGTCCTCGGGGTCGGGTCGGCGGGTCACCCAGCCGCGCGCCTCCAGCCGGTCGACGGTCCGGGACAGTCGGGTCAGCGAACCGTTGGCCAGCGCGGCGACTTCCTTCATCCGCCGGGTGCGTCCCGGCGACATGGAGAGCATGGCCATCACCTGGTACTCGAAGTGGCTCAGGCCCGCATCGCGCTGGAGCTGCGCGTCCAGGGCGTCCGGCAGCCAGCTGAGCATCGCGGTGAGTTCCAACCAGGCGCTCAGCTCCTGGTCGTCCAGCCAGCGCGGTCCGGCCTCCGGCTCCACAGCAGTTCCTCTCGTGTGATGTGACGAACAGTCGCCCCGGTTACTTGACGGGGCAAGTGTTGCGGCTATACGGTTACTTACGTCATCAAGTAAATCACGGATGGGAGCCAGAACGTGAACATCGTCTTGTGGGTCGTCGCCGGAGTCTTGGCGGTCGCCTTCCTCGGTGCCGGGCTGATGAAGCTGGCGCAGCCGAAGAAGAAGCTCGCCGAGTCGGGCATGGGCTGGACCGACGACTTCAGCGACGGCACGGTCAAGGGCATCGGGGTGCTGGAGGTCCTGGGTGCGCTCGGGCTGATCCTGCCGGCGGTGTTCGACGTGGCCACGGTGCTGGTGCCGATCGCGGCGACCGGGCTGGCCCTGCTGATGCTCGGTGCGGCCGCGACCCACGCCCGCCGCAAGGAGCCCTCGATGATCGTGGTCAACCTGGTGCTGTTCGCGCTGGCCGCGTTCGTGGCGTGGGGCCGCTTCGGCCCGTACGCGTTCTGATCCCCGCTCGCTTCCCCTCCGTTCGTCGCACTGCCCGTTCCGCTGCCGTTCCTCTCGTTCCCCACTGATCCGATCTGGAGTTCTGTCATGCGCGCTCTGCACGTTCCCGCCGCCGGTGAGCAGCCCACCCTCGCCGACATCCCGACCCCCGAGCCCACCGAGGGCACCGTGCTGGTCCGGGTCAAGGCCGCCGGCCTCAACCCGATCGACAACGCAGTGGCCGCCGGGTTCCTCACCCAGATGGGCATGCCGCACGCCTACCCCGTGGTGATCGGCCGCGACGCCGCCGGCGTCGTGGAGGCCGTGGGCGCCGGGGTCGACCACGTCGCCGTCGGCGACGAGGTGCTCGGCCACGTGCTGATGGCCCCGCCCATCTCGGCCGGCACCCTGGCCGAGTACGCGCTGCTGCCCGCCGTCGCGGTCACCGCCAAGCCCGCCGGGCTGGACTTCACCAAGGCTGCTGCACTGCCGCTGGCCGGGGCCGCCGCAGTGCAGTCCATCGAGGCCATTGACCCGCAGCCCGGGCAGACCGTGCTGGTCAACGGCGCCTCCGGCGGCGTGGGCTCGTTCGCCGTGCAGCTGCTGGCCGCACGCGGGGTCACCGTGGTGGCCACCGGCAAGCCCGCCGACGCCGAGCGGCTCACCGCCCTGGGCGCGGCGAGGGTCATCGACCACACCGCCGGCCCGGTCGCCGAGCAGGTCCGCGCCGCCTACCCCGACGGCGTCGACGCCCTGCTCAGCCTGCACGGCATGGACCCCTCCACCACCCCCATCGCCGCCGTGCGCAGCGGCGGCAAGGTCGCCGGCGTCGCCGCCGTCCCCGACGAGGCCACCCTCGCCGCCGCCGGCCTCACCGGCACCTCGGTCATGGCCACCCCCACCCGCGACGTGCTCGCCCCGCTCGCCCAGCAGGCCGCCACCGGAGACCTGACGGTCCCCGTCGCCGACGTGCTCACCCTCGACCAGGCCCACGAAGGCCTCGGCCGGCTCGCCACCGGCGGCGCCGGCGGCAAGCTCGTCGTCACCGTCCAGGACTGACACCAGGGTCGGGCGGGGTCGGCGCGCAGGCGTGCCGACCCCGCTCGGCACCGGGCGCACGGTGATTTCGATCCGCCCGACCTCCG
>DATAGR010000088.1:0-2897 GCA_036263575.1 Aquihabitans sp.
GCCCGGTACGAGGGCGTCCAGCAGGCCGGCACGCTCGTGCTCGACGCGTTCCTCGCCAGCGAGGGCAGCGCCGACGCCCACGTCGAGCGCCACCAGGCTGCCGGCGACGACGCCGAGGTGCTCGGGGCTCAGGTGGCGCGCCACCTCCGCGCCGCCCTGGGCCCGACCCCGTGACCGTCTACCTGGTGGGCGCCGGGCCCGGCGACCCGGGCCTGCTGACCCGCCGGGGCGCCGAGCTGCTGGCCCGGGCCGAGGTGGTCGTGCACGACCGGCTGTCCGCCGCCGAGCTCCTCGACCTGGCGCCGCCCGGTGCCGCGCGCGTCGACGTGGGCAAGGCCCCCAAGCACCACCGCATGTCGCAGGACCAGATCAACGCGCTGCTCGTGGAGCACGGGCTGGCCGGTCGCACCGTGGTGCGGCTCAAGGGCGGCGACCCCTTCGTGTTCGCCCGGGGGAGCGAGGAGGCCCAGGCCCTCGCCGAGGCCGGCGTCCCGTACGAGGTCGTGCCCGGCATCACGTCCGCCCTCGCCGTCCCGGCCTACGCCGGCATCCCGGTCACCCAGCGCTTCTCGTCGACGTCGTTCACCGTCGTCACCGGCCACGAGGACCCGGCGAGCGGTGAGGGCACCGTCGACTGGGACGCCGTGGCCCGCGTCGGTGGCACGATCGTGATCCTCATGGGCGTCGGCCGCTGGGCCCAGATCGCCGAGCGGTTGCTGGCCGCCGGGCGCCACCCCGACACGCCGGCGGCCGCGGTCCGCTGGGGCACCCGGCCGGCCCAGCAGACCACCCGGGCGACCCTCGCCACGCTCGGGGACCACCCGCTGGAGGCGCCCTCGGTCATCGTCGTCGGCCCCGTCGCCGCCGAGGAGCTCACCTGGTACGAGGACCGGCCGCTGTTCGGGCGCACGGTCGTGGTCACCCGGGCGCGGGCCCAGGCGTCGGCCCTGGTCGACCGCCTCCAGGACCTCGGCGCCGAGGTGGTGGAGGCGCCCACCATCGCGGTGACGGACCCGGCCGACGGCGGCGAGGCCCTCCGACGGGCCATCGGGCGCCTGGTCGGCGGGGGCGCGGACCGCTACGACTGGCTGGTCCTGACCTCCACCAACGGGGTGGCCCGCACCCTCGCCCACGTGCCCGACGCCCGCGCCCTCGCCGGCGTCCGGGTGGCGGCGGTGGGCACCGGCACGGCCGAGGCCCTGGCCGGGCACCGGGTGGTCGCCGACCTGGTGCCGCCCCGGTTCGTGGCCGAGGGCCTGCTCGAGGTCTTCCCGGCGCCACCGCCCGGCGGGGGCCGGGTGCTGCTCGCCGTCGCCGAGGCGGCCCGACCGGTCCTGCCCGACGGCCTGCGGGCGGCCGGCTGGGACGTCGACGTCGTCGACGCCTACCGCACGGAGCCGGTCGCGCCGGACGACCACGTGCTGGCCCGGATCGCAGCCGCCGACGCGGTGACGTTCACCTCCTCGTCGACGGTCACGAACCTCTGCCGGGCGCTGGGCGACCACCCGATGCCACCCGTGGTCGTCTCGATCGGACCCGTCACCTCGACCACCGCCCGCGAGCTGGGCGTCGAGGTCACGGTCGAGGCCGACCCGCACACCATCGACGGCCTGGTGGGCGCGCTCGTGGCCGCCCTGGGCCCCCGCCGCTGACGCCGCCGGCCGGCCGATCGACCCGTCGGGCACGCGTGCCAGACTCGCCCCCGTGCCCGTCGCCGCCCAAGCCGACCTCCCCGCCGGCGTGGTCGTCGCCCCCGAGGTGGCCCACGCGCTCGCCGTCGGCGGCCCCGTGGTCGCCCTCGAGTCCACGATCATCAGCCACGGCCTGCCCCGACCACGCAACCTCGAGGTCGCCCGCCAGATCGAGGCCACCGTGCGGGCGGCCGGCGCGGTGCCGGCGACCGTCGCCGTGGTCGCCGGCGAGGTCCGCATCGGCCTCGACGAGGACGCCCTCGCCGAGGTCGCGTCATCCGACGAGGTCGCCAAGGTCAGCCTCCGCGACCTCGCCGTGGTGGTGGCCCGAGGCGGCCACGGCGCCACCACCGTCGCCTCGACGGCCCACCTCGCCGCGCTGGCCGGCATCGACGTGTTCGCCACGGGCGGCCTGGGTGGCGTCCACCGTGGCGCACGCGACACGTGGGACGAGTCGGCCGACCTGACGACGCTGGGCTCGACGTCGATCACCGTGGTGTCGGCGGGCGTGAAGTCGATCCTCGACGTGGCCGCCACGCTGGAGCGGTTGGAGACGCTCAACGTCGCGGTGGTCGGCTACCGGACCGACCGCTTCCCCGGCTTCTACCTGACCGACGCCGGGTTCGACGTCGGCTGGCGGGTCGACGGGCCGGAGGAGGTCGCGGCCATCGCCGCCGCCCGGCGCCGGCTCGCGGTGCCCGCCGCCCTCGTGGTGGCCAACCCCCTGCCGGCCGACCGCCAGGTCGACCGCGAGCTCCACGACCGCGTGCTGGCCGAGGGGCTGGCTGCCGCCGCCGCGGCCGGCGTCCGGGGCAAGGACGTCACGCCGTTCCTGCTGGCCCACTTCCACGACGCCTCTGGCGGCGAGAGCCTGCGGGCCAACGTCGAGATCATCCTCGCCAACGCCGATCTCGCGGCGCGCATCGCCGTCGCCGGGGCCGGCAGCCGATGACCGACCGCCACCCCGCACCCGGGCCCGTCCTGGTGGTCGGCGACGTCATGGTGGACGTGGTGGCATCGCACACCGAGGCCATCGCGACGGGTTCGGACACCGCCGCCACGATCCGCCTGCACGGCGGCGGGTCGGCGGCCAACACCGCGGCGTGGCTGGCCGTGCTCGGCGACCGCGCCCAGCTCCTCGCCGCCGTCGGCGGCGACGACCTCGGCGGCCGGGTGGTGGCCGAGCTCGAGGCCGCGGGCGTCGCC
>DATAGR010000089.1:0-2637 GCA_036263575.1 Aquihabitans sp.
GATGCCGCCGAGCCTGCGCCGACGGCGCCGGCGGCCGACGCGGCGGCCGACGCCGGGCCCGCCGATGAGGCCGGCGCCGTCGACCCGCAGGGCCAGGAAGCCGCCGCCCAGACCGAGGCGGCCCCCGCCGTGACATCCGACGCCACCGCCTCGGACGACGCGTCCCCGGCGGCCGATGCGGCGGCCGACGCCGCGCCCGCCGACCAGGCCGGTGCCGTCGACCCGCAGGCCCAGGAAGCCGCCGCCCAGGTCGACGCGCCCGCGCCCGAGGCCGCCACCAGCGAGCCGGCCGCCGACCGCTCCCCCGCCGCCGACGCCGCAGGCGACGCCGCGCCGGCCGACCAGGCCGGTGCCGTCGACCCCCAGGCCCAGGAGGCCGCCGCCCAGGTCGACGCCGCGCCCGAGCAGGCGGAGGCTCCCGAACCACCCGCCGGCGAACCGCCGGCCGCCGTGGAACCGCCCGCCGCCGAGGCACCGACCGCCGACGATCAGGCGCCCGAGGGCTGAGCCGGCTCGCCGGTCAGGAGGCCGGCGAGCGCCGCACCACGACCGACGCCCGGCTGGCCCGGCCGCAGAAGCTGCCCGTGTCGGGGTCCTCGTCCCACCGCGCCCCGCAGGCGGCGCACTCGCACGAGTCGAGGTGGACGGTGCCGAGGAACAGGCGGCTGACGGCGTAGGCCTCGCAGTACGGGCAGCGCAGGTGGCCGTCGGGCATCGAGTCGAACGCTAGCGAGCGGGCCCTCCGGGGTGGTCGATGGCCAACCTGACTGGTCGGTCAAGTTTGGGTACCGTGTGCGCCATGACCGTCGACTACGACCTGCGCGGCCACGTTGCCGTCATCACCATCAACCGGCCCGGCGCCCGCAACGCGGTGAACACCGACGTCGCCCAGGGCATCGAGGCGGCGATCGACCAGCTCGAGGCCGACGACGAGGCGTGGGTCGGGATCCTCACCGGCGCCCAGACGGACAAGGGCTGGATCTTCTGCGCCGGCGCCGACCTCAAGCAGATGTCCACCGACCCCGGGGGCATGTCGACGGCCAAGGGCGGCTTCGGCGGCTTCGTGCAGCGCGAGCGCACCAAGCCGGTCATCGCCGCCGTGGACGGCCCGGCCCTCGCCGGCGGCACCGAGCTCGTGCTGGCCTGCGACATGGTCGTGGCCTCCGAGACCGCCGTGTTCGGCATCCCCGAGGTCAAGCGGAACCTCGTCGCCGCGGCCGGCGGCCTGTTCCGGCTGCCCCGCAAGATCCCCCGCAACATCGCCATGGAGCTGGCCCTCACCGGGCGGCTCGACTTCCCGGCCGATCGTGCCCACCACTTCGGCCTGGTCAACGTGCTCACGCCCGAGGGCGGCGCCCTCGAGGGCGCCATGGCCCTGGCCGGGCAGATCACCGAGGCTGCGCCGCTCGCCGTGCGCGAGAGCCGCAAGATCGTGATCGAGGCCACCGACCAGCCCGACGACGTCGGCTGGAAGCTGTCGGGCGAGGGCATCATGAAGATGTTCGGGACCGAGGACTTCAACGAGGGCCTCACCGCGTTCATCGAGAAGCGTGCCCCCGAGTGGAAGGGCCGCTGAGGGCACCGCTCCCCCACCCCGATCCGCTCCGTGCCCGGCTCGACGAGCCGGGCACGGTCGCGTCGGGCCGCCACGCTCGCGGCGGCGGTCAGACGATGGTCGCGATGATGCCGTGGTCGTGGAGGAACTCGGCCAGGCCGGGTGCCAGGCGCTCCTCGGCGACGTCGGCGAGCGCCACCCAGCGGGCGGAGCCGGCGTCGGACCCCGCCACCGGCTCCGCGCCGGCGAACAGGGTGACCTCGAAGTCGAGGATGACGTGGTGGACCTCGTCGGGTGCCTGCGGGACCAGCTCGATCCAGCCGATCAGGGGCCCGCACACGCCCTCGAGGCCGGTCTCCTCCCGCAGCTCCCGGGTGACGGCCTCGGCGAGGGTCTCCCCCACCTGGACCCGACCGCCGGGCACGGCCCAGGTGCCCGCACCGGGCGGGGCCGTCCGGCGCACCAGCAGCAGCCGCTCGTCGTCGACGACGACGGCGCCGACCGAGAGGGTCGGCCCGCTCATGGGGTCGCGTCGGCCGCCGCCGTGGCGGGCGGGTCGACCAGCGAGCGGTGGACCACGATGGCCCGGGCGGTGAGGCCGAACGTCTCGAAGAAGTTCTTGGTGTGGCGGTCGCCCGGCAGCGCCAGGGCGTCGATGCCGATGGCGCCGGCGGCGCGGGCCTGCTCGACGAGCAGGTCCATCATCGCCTCGCCGATGCCGATGGCCCGCGCCTCGGGGTCGACGTAGAGGTCGGTCACCACGGCGAGGGTGTTCCCGTCGTGGAGCGGATCCATGCGGACGATCCCGTAGCCCACGACGGTGTCGTCGACGGTGCCGACGACGGCGGAGGTGCCCGCCACCTCCCCGGCCACGGTGGCCGCGAGCAGGTCGTCGAGCGGTTCGGGGTGCGCCTCGCGTCGGCGCCACACCGAGCCGCCGCGGTTGGCGGCGAGCTCGGCGATCGCCTGCCGGGCGAGGGCGGCGACGACGACAGCGTCGGCCGCGACGGCCGGACGGGCGGCTTCCACGGGAGGCCCTACTCCCCCTGGAGCTGGGCGATCTTCCCGAGGATGGTCTTGCG
>DATAGR010000090.1:0-3090 GCA_036263575.1 Aquihabitans sp.
CGCCCGGCTCGCGTGGCGGGCTCGTGAGGCGCCGGTCACATGGGCCATTCGGCCCGTCTACCATCCGGAGACCATCCCCGATCAGGAGGTCCAGCCGGTGCAGGTCACGGTCAGTCGTCGCCACACGGAGGTCTCCGACAGCCTGCGGATCATGGCGGAGGAGAAGATCGGGCGGCTGGCCCGGTTCATCGACGGGCTCGACCACGCCGAGGTCCACTTCTGGGAGCACAAGAACCCCCGCATCGCCGACAAGGAGGTGTGCGAGGTCACCATCGAGGGCCACGGGCACCACGTGCGCTGCAAGGTCCAGGCGCCCGACGGCTTCCAGGCGGTCGACAAGGCCTACGACAAGCTCGAGCACCAGCTCCACAAGCTGAAGACCAAGCTGCGCCACCGCTACCAGGGCGCCCCGAAGGCCAAGAAGGGCGTCGACAGCCTCGGCGCGGTGATCACGCTCCCCGAGGAGCCGGCGGCCCCGCCGGCCGACGACGGCGACGAGCCGGTCGTGGTCGGGACCCGCATCGTGAAGTCGAAGCGCTTCGCCATGTTCCCCATGACCGCCGAGGAGGCCGCCGAGCGGATGGACCTCATCGGGCACGGCTTCTTCTTCTTCACGAACGTGGAGACGTCGCGCGCCGCGGTCGTGTACCGCCGCGACGACGGCCAGGTCGGCCTCATCGACGAGGCCGATTGACCACCGCGGCACCGGCCGAGACCGTCCGCGTCCTGGTCTGCGACGACCACGTCGTCTTCCGCCGGGGCCTGCGCCTCGTGCTGGAATCCGAACCCGGCGTGGAGGTCGTCGGCGAGGCGGCCGACACCGACGCGGCCGTGGCCGCCGCCACCGAGCTGCACCCCCACGTGGTGCTTATGGACCTGCGCATGCCGGGCGGGGGCGGCCTCGACGCGACGCGGCGGATCCGCCACGACCTGCCCGACACCCGGGTGGTCGTGCTGACCGTCAGCGACGACGACGACGACCTGTTCGAGGCGGTCAAGGCAGGTGCCGTGGGCTACCTCCTCAAGGAGGTGTCGATCGAGGAGGTCGGCGACGCCGTCCGCACCGTGGCCGCCGGCCACAGCCTCCTGTCGCCGGCCATGACCGCCAAGCTCCTCGGCGGGTTCGCCGACCTGGCCAACCAGACCGCCGCCCGCCCCGGCCGAGCGGGGGCCGGCGATCTCACCGAGCGCGAGCTGCAGGCCCTGCGGGGCATGGCGCGCGGCCTGTCCAACCGGGCCATCGCGGCCGAGCTGGGCATCGCCGAGAACACCGTCAAGAACCACGTGCGGGGCGTGCTCGAGAAGCTCGGGGTCTCGAGCCGCACCGAGGCGGCGCTCTACGCCGTGCGCGAGGGCCTCGCCGACGACGCCTGAGGCCGGCCGCCGGGGCGCCGGGCGAGCGCCGCGCCCGACGGGGGATCGGGCCCGGACCACCTACACTTGCCAGCCTCATGGGTGTACTCGACAAGCTCCTCCGGGTCGGCGAGGGCCGCAAGGTCAAGGCCTTGCAGGGCCTGGTACCCGACATCAACGCGCGCGAGGACGAGCTGGCCAAGCTGTCCGACGACGCGCTCCGTGCCAAGACCGGCGAGTTCCGCCAGCAGCTCGACAACGGCGCCGACGTCGACGACCTGCTCGTCGACGCGTTCGCCGTCGTCCGCGAGGCGGCCAACCGCACGATCGGCCAGCGCCACTACGACGTCCAGCTGATGGGCGGGGCCGCCCTCCACTTCGGGTGGGTCGCCGAGATGAAGACCGGCGAGGGCAAGACCCTCGTGTCGACCCTGCCGGTGTACCTCAACGGCCTCACCGGCAAGGGCGTCCACCTCATCACGGTGAACGACTACCTGGCCCGCCGCGACGCCGAGTGGATGGGCCAGGTGCACGGCTGGCTCGGCTTGAGCATCGGCCTGGTGCTCCCCGGCAACAACGACTCCGCGTTCAAGCGCTCGCAGTACGCCTGCGACATCACCTACGGCACGAACAACGAGTTCGGCTTCGACTACCTGCGCGACAACATGGCCACGCGCCGCACCGACAAGGTCCAGCGCGGGCACGCCTACGCCATCGTCGACGAGGTCGACTCGATCCTCGTGGACGAGGCCCGCACGCCGCTCATCATCTCCGGGCGCGTCGCCGACGCCGCGCAGCTCTACTACAAGTTCGCCAGCATCGTTCGTGGCCTCACCCGCGACGTCGACTACGACGTCGACGAGGAGAAGCGGATCGTGGCCCCCACCGAGGAGGGCGTGTCCCGGGTCGAGGCCGCCCTCGGCCTCGAGAACCTCTACGACGCCGTCCAGCAGAACCTCGTCCACCAGTTCCAGGCCGCCCTGCGGGCCAAGGAGCTCTACAAGCGGGACAAGGACTACATCCTCCAGCACGGCGAGGTGAAGATCGTCGACGAGTTCACCGGCCGCATCCTCGAGGGGCGCCGGTGGTCCGAGGGCCTGCACCAGGCCGTCGAGGCCAAGGAGGGCGTGAAGATCAAGGAGGAGAACCAGACCCTCGCGACGATCACGCTCCAGAACTACTTCCGCATGTACGACAAGCTGGCCGGCATGACCGGCACGGCGGTCACCGAGGCCGCCGAGTTCGCCAGCACCTACGACCTCCAGGTCGTGCCCATCCCGACCCACCGCACCATGCAGCGGCTGGACCAGCCCGACCTCATCTACAAGTCGGAGGAGTTCAAGTACGAGGCCGTGGTGGAGGACATCGCCGAGCGGTACGAGACCGGCCAGCCCGTCCTCGTCGGCACCATCTCGGTGGCCAAGTCCGAGAAGCTCGGGCGGATGCTCGAGAAGCGGGGCATCCCCCACGAGGTGCTCAACGCCAAGCAGCACACCCGTGAGGCCGAGATCGTCACCCAGGCCGGGCGCCTGCACTCGGTCACCGTGGCCACGAACATGGCCGGTCGAGGGGTCGACATCCTCCTCGGCGGCAACCCCGAGGGCCTGGCCCTGCGCGACGTGCGCGCCGAGGGCCTCGAACCCGAGACCGAGGAGTACGAGCGCCGCCTCGAGACGCTCCTGGCCGAGTACAAGGCCCAGACCGAGGCCGAGGGCGCCAAGGTCCGCGAGATCGGCG
>DATAGR010000091.1:0-4491 GCA_036263575.1 Aquihabitans sp.
GCCGTGCACTTCGGCGCCCGAGCTCGGGCGGAGCTGGCGGCCACCGGCGCAAGGACCCGGAAGCGTGCTGACGAGACCCGCACCGACCTCACGCCACAGGAGGCCCGCATCGCCCGCTTCGCCGCCGGCGGTTCGACCAACACCGAGATCGCCGAGCACCTCTTCATCAGCGTCAACACGGTCGACTACCACCTCCGCAAGGTGTTCCAGAAGCTGGGGATCGACTCCCGCCGCCAGCTCGGCCGCGCCCTACCGATCGAGGCGTGACGTTCGAGCGACGCCCCGGCATCACACCGTGGAGGGTTCGAGCGCGGTCCGGAGCTCACGCCGGGAGCGGAGGCCGAGCTTGGTGAAGACCTTCCGCAGGTGCCACTCCACGGTTCGCGAGCTGATGTAGAGCTCGAGGCCGATCTCTCGGTTGGTCCGCCCAGCTCCGGCGAGGCGGGCGATCTCGGCCTCCTGCGGGGTGAGGTCGGTGCGGGTCTCGTCAGAACGCTTCCGGACCGTCTCGCCGGTGGCCAGGAGCTCCCTCCTCGTCCGCTGGGCGAAGCCGTCCAGACCGAGGTCCGTGAACACCTCGAGCGCGGCGTGCAGCTTCTTCCGAGCGTCGACCCGACGGTGCGATCGCCGCAGCCACTCGCCGTACAGGAGCAGGGCTCGCCCGTGGTTCAGGCGGTCGCCGGTCTGTCCGAGCAGCTCGACCGCCTGCACGAGGTGGCGCTCGATGTGGACGTCATCGACCACGAGGGCGCAGGATCGAGCCCGGATGCCCCGTGCCCACGACGTCCCGCTCCTGCCGGCCGCCCGGCACAGGTCGCGATGGGCCCGCTGTGCGTGCGAACGTCGGCCGCTGCGGGCCGCCGCCTCCACCAGCTCGTAGGTGGCGAGGACCTCCCAGGTCGGGTCCTCGGCGGACGTCGCCGCCTGCACCGCGGCATCGAACGCGTCGTCGTAGCGGCCCGAGCCGTTGTGGAGGAACGCGTTCACCCAGTGGACGGTCGTCTCGATCACGGTCACGTCGACCGTCGGTCCACGCCCCCACTCGGCGCCTCCGCTCGGCCGTTCGTGGGCGATGCCTACGGTGTTCCCGACCTCGTTCAGCATGATCTTCCTTCCCGCGAGGCGCCCTCGTCGGCGCCCATCGATCGTGCGCCTCCGCGTCACCCGTCCGACCCACGCGAACTCCGTAGTTCCGAGCGGCCATCGGCGTCCTCGGACGGCCCGACCGCCGGACCACGTGGTGTCAGGCCGTGGCTGGGGCCGGGGGACGCTTCCAGATGAAGCCGTCGAAGCAGAGGTGCACAGCACCGAGCACCAGCAACACCGCGGTGTGGAAGGCGACGCTCCCGTAGCGGTCGACCGCTGCGACGGCCAGGCCGACGGCCGTGAGGTAGACGGCCATCGAGCCGAGCCGCTTGAAGCGACGGACGACGCGACCGAGCGCGGCGCCACCGTCGCCGTCGCCGCTCGAGTTGGAGTAGCGGGCCCCGAGGCTGTGGTGGACGATGACGAAGTACTCCACGGCGTGCGATCCGACGTAGCCCAGGAACCCGGCGACGGGGTGGACCAGGATCGTGAGGAAGAGCGCCGCGGTCGACGCCAGGTAGAGCCGCTTGGCGTCGTTGGCGTCGTTGGCGCCGTCGCCCCGACCGCGCTCCTCGTCCAGCCAGCGGGCGGTGAGGAGGGCTGCGCCGAGGATCGCGAGGGGCACGAGCACCTGTGCGACCGGGCGGAGGTCGGTCAGGAGCTCGAGCGAGCGACGGTTGTGCCCTCCGACCCCCATGGCGGCGATCCGATCCGGGGTGTCGGCATCAGCTGCCACCCAGATCGCTGCGAGCACGAGCCAGGACACCAGCATCGCCCGCTCCCGCCCACCCTCGGCCTGCCCGGCCTTGCGGCCGTAGATCCGGGAGATGCCGTAGCGCTGCATCAAGGTGTGCTCCGCGTTCCACAGGCCGGCGACGACGGCGAGCGCGGCGAGGCTGAGGTGCATGCCCAGGAGGACGCCGATCGTGAGGACCAGGGGTGCCCAGGCGAACAGCGCACGCCGCATGTCGAAGGTGCGGCGGTCGCCGTACACCAGGACGACGGTGAGCGGCTGGTGGAAGAACGAGAGCAGCAACGTCGCCGACACGAGCCACGGCAGCCGATCGCCGTCGCCCTGCCACCAGGCGCCGAGCGCTGCGAAGGGGATCCAGCTGAGCGCCATGGCGCTGTCGACGGCGGCGCCGTGCACCCACTGGGGGCGCCGGCTCCTCCCAGCCGTCGGCAGGCGACCGCCGCCAGGGCTCAGCGCCGTTCGTTCCACGGCAGGCGGCGGAGCTCCTCCGCCAACGCCTGGGCACCGGATGCTCCGAAGTGGTTCGCCCAGTGGCCGAACCACTCCGGGTCGTCGAGGAAGAACTTCCAGTCGCCGACGACCCCGTACCGGACGAACACGAACGGCACCGGGGACCGGAACGGCTGGAAGTCCCGGTTGTAGATCGCCCCCGCGCGGTTCGCCTCCGAGAACGGCCCGAACACGATGCCGTCGTCGACGTACGCCGGCACCGCGATCTGCTGCAGCGCCTCGCCGAAGAGGTCCTGCGCCCGATCCGCCGTGACGCCCGTGAACACGACGACGATCACGGCGTGTTCGTCGCCTTCGGGGGCCGTCTCCAGGAGCATGCGCTTGTGGCCCTCGAGGACGTCGACGACCTGCGAGGCGCTCCCCTCACCGATGTCGACGGGCGAGAGCCACAACGTGCGATCGCCCAACGACATCGGCACGAAGGGGCAGACGGTGCCAGGGCGGCCGAGGTCCTCGTGCGGCCTGGCGACGAAGGTCGTGATCCAGTCGGCGACGGCGTGCATGGCGATCAGCTCGCCGTTGGGCAGATCCGTCGTCCTGTCGACCTCCTCGAGGTCCTCGACCAGGAAGAGATCCTTGGTGGGCGTTGACATGGCAACCTCCTTGGGATGGTCGGCCCAGGGACGGGCCGGCGCTTGCTCCGAGCATGGGCGTCGGGTGCCGACGTGGCACCGGTGCCGGGCCCTGGTGGCGGCCGGCCATCGCAGGCCGGCCGAGACCATCAGTCCCTGCTGAACAGGTCGAGCAGCGACAGGAAGATGTTCACGATCGAGACGAAGATGCCGGTCGCCAGCAGGACCACGTCGTCCTCGGTGCCGTGCTTGCGGAGGTAGTTGAAGTCGACGACGAGGAGGAGCGCCGACACGCCGCCGATGGCGAGGCTGATGAGCGGATGCCCTGCGTCGCCGAGGAGGGCGAGCACCAGGCTGGCGAGGACGAGACCGAGGACGACGAAGGTCAACGGACGCAGCCACCCGACCAGGTCCCTGCCCACGAGGAGGCCGATCCCGGCCATGGCGGCGACCACGAGGGCCGTGGTGAGCGCAGCCTGGGTGATCACCCCTGGCTGCATGGAGGCGTAGTACATGAGCACGCGCCCGAGCCCCAGGCCGAGCACCAGGGCGATGGCGAAGAGCCACCCGATCGCCAGGTCGCCGGTGCGGAAGCGGGTCCCGCCGAAGGCCTGCACCAGCAGCATGCCGAAGGCTCCGAAGGAGCAGAGGAGCCCGACGCCGTTCGAGAGCTCGCGACCGAGGAAGCTCCCGATCGTGAGGAACCCGAGCGCCACCGCGACCAGCGTCATCACCTGACCGAGCAGCGTCGCCGTGGTCGTCGCCACGGGGAAGGCGGTACTGGCCGTCGGAGCGCCGGCGCCGGTGATGGTGGGTCGAGCGGGGACGTGGTGGTCGGACATCTGGGCAAGCTCCTGGTTCGGTCGGTCGGCCCGCCGGCGCGTCGTCGCGCCGTGGCTCCGACGTACCGTGCGCTGCGCCCGCCGTGCTCGCACCGGTCGCACCGACGGGCCGCACGTCGCACCGTGCGAGCGACCGGTACGGCCGCCGCGATGCGGGGCCCGGGGTCGACCACCCGCTACCAGTGCATCGCCCGGGGGCGATCGGCGCCGTGGAGCTGCGACGATCCCGCGATGCACGACGGAACCACGCAGCAGGACCGAGCTCCTCGGACGATCGCAGGGCGGCTCGTCACGACGGGCGGGCGCACCGACATCGAGGCGGTGTCCGTGTGGTTCGCCTACCAGCCGGTCGACGGCGAGTCGGTGACCGTCGGATCGACGTCCGACGCCGCTGGGCGGTTCGAGTTCGACCTCCCGGACGCACCGTTGCGCACCGCATCCGTCGGGGCGGTCGTCGAGGGGGCCGACGTCGTCGATCTCGAGCCCGACGGAGGTCGGCTCGAGCCGGGCGACGTGGTCATCGTCGTGGACGACATCGTCCCGCCGCACCTTCGGTACGCCTGCTTCGGCTAGGCCGGGCAACCCCCGCCCCGGTCACGGCGCCGCCCTGGGTGGGGGCGGGCGGCGCCGTGACGGGGCGGGAGATCAGGGTCGCTGTCAGACGCGACCGGGCAGGCGCTCGGTGACCTCCTGCAGCAGCCAGCGGTTGCCGTCGGGGTCGCTGAAC
>DATAGR010000092.1:0-6240 GCA_036263575.1 Aquihabitans sp.
TTGGCGAAGCGGAAGTTGCCCTGGTTGCCCGCCTCCGACTCCAGGCCCGGCGCGGACCGCCACTGGCCCTGGGCCCAGTCGGCACGGACGGTGCCGAGCACGTCGAAGAGGCCGAGCTCGCCGGCCCAGCCCTCGAAGTACACGTTGATGCGCCCGGTGCTCGGGGAGTCGGCGGTCACGGGGGCGGTGGTGGTCGTGGGCAGCTCCCGGTTGAAGAGCGCCGGGAGGAAGACCCGTCCGTCGGCGTCGGCCGGTCCCGAACCCATGCCGGGGGTGACGGCGACGTCGATGGCGGTGTCCACGCCGGTCGCCGTGCCGTCGACGCCGCGGTCGACCATGACCGTGGGCAGGTAGCCCAGCACGGCGTCGAGGCAGCGTGCGGTGCCGACATCGGGGATGGCGGCGAGCGGGTCACCCGCCGCGGTCTCGAGGGCGGCCATGCCACCGGCGCCGTTGAGCCGCGTCCACGTGTGGCACTGGTTGTCGGTGTCGGCCTTCGTCGGCAGGCTCGCCCGGACCCGGGCGTGCAGGACGCCGACGCCGGTGCTGCCGGCGGCGGGCTTGGCGAGGAGGTAGGGGCCGGTCCCCCGCCGGATGCCGAGCGTGAGCGGCCCGAGCGTCCAGTCGGTGGTGGCGTCGACCTTGAGGTCCGACACGATGGGCAGGCCGTTGACGCCGACGTCGAACGGCGCCTTGCCGCTGGTGGTGCCGGTCATCGTGAGGGTGGACCGGACCTCGCGGATCTCGGTCATCTTGGCGGTGCCGGCGCACTCGACCCCACCCGAGCACAGCGCGGTGATGGTCGGGGTACCGGAGGCCGCCACGGAGGTGGTGCCGGCGGCGACCTTCAGCGTGGCCGGGGCGAAGGCGGTGGCGATCTTCGCCTTGAGGGCGTCGACGGTGACGTCGGCCTCCGGGCCGAGGGTGGCCAGCTGGGTCGCCAGGTCGCGCCGAGCCTTGTTCGAGATGGCCACGACGCTGTTCGGGATGTCGGCACTGCCGTCGAGGTTGGGGCCGAGCAGCGGGAGGGTCATGCCGGCGAGGTCGCCGTCGAGGGCGTCCTGCAGCGTGCTCGAGAGGTTGCCGACGCCCTCGGCGAGGAACTGGACGGCCAACGGCTGGCTGGCGAGGTTCGCGCCGGCGCCGCCGGACGTGTCGTTGGGGTCGTACGCCAGTCGCATCGCCTGCACGCCGCTGGCGAGCGTCAGGTCGATCGAGGCGCACGCAGCCTTCTTGGTGCTGACGAAGCCGCAGTCCGCCGTGTCGGTGCGGACGGTGCGGGTCGGCTGGGGCCGGCGGGCGGCGTCCCCGTCGGGGTTGAACTCGCCGAGCCGGACCCGCGAGGTGCTCGCCGAGCGGGTCGTGACGTCGATGCCGATGTCGAGGCGAGCCGATCCGTCGTCCTTGGTCCGCGTGGCGACCGAGCCGTACTCGACGCCCTGGTTCCGCAGGTCGGCGGCGAGGGCGCCGGTGTTCGAGCCCATGCCGGTCACCGACTGCACGGCCTTGGTGGTCGGGCCGACGAACGTCTCGCCGCTCGCGAGGTCCACCTCCAGTGCGACCGCCGCGCTCGAGGTGGCCTGCACGGGGAGCTCGATGTCCTTGGGCAGCTGGCTGATCGGGTCGATGCCGTCCGACAGGACGCGCAGCCGGCTGTCACCGGCCGAGAGGCGAAGCGGGACGGTCAGGGACTCGCTGCCGGTGGCGGCGAGGGCGAGCTTGAGGGTCGGCGTCGTACCGGTGACGAGCTCGAACGTGGCGCCCAGCGTGCCGAGCCGCTGGCGGAAGCCCTGCAGCGTCGAGACGCCGTCGTCGGAGGCGTTGGCGGCGATCGCGGCCCGCAGCTTCACCAGCTCGGCGTCGATCTGGTCGCTGGCACCGGTGATCTCGTCGGGCCGGAGGTCGATGATCGGGAACGTGGCGCCGTCGCGGTCCGCCGTGGCCAGGCCGTCGGCCACCGAGGCGATGCTGTCCACGAGGAGGTCGCGCAGCGCATCGGGCATGCCGGTGATCACGTAGGCGTCGCCGGGCGTGAACGACCCGGCCGGCACCGCGGCGATCGTCTGCGTCTGACCGCCGGCGAGGTAGCTCTGGGCGGGGGTGCCCATGATCGTGCCCTTGGTGCACCGCAGGGTGGTCGCGGACTCGATGACGAACTCGCTGCAGGTCCTGCCGCTCGTCGTGTTGTACAGCGAGCGCTGCACGGTGCCGGTGGGGTCCTCGAACACCCGGAACGCCGTGACGAAGTCGGCGTCGGGGTCGCTGAGCGTGAGCCCCGTCGAGGCCGGTCCGGCCACCGCCTGCTGGGAGGGGGCGAGGTCGAAGAGGCGGAGCCGGTCGTAGTCACCCGTGGTCGCCACGGTGGGCAGCACGTTCGGGTCGAGGCTGGCCCAGGTGGCGGTGAGGCCGCCGGCCTTGTTGATCGGTCGCGTGCCGCCCGGGGCGGGGCCGTCGGGGGCGTCGGTCACGGCGAGGGTGGCCGTGGCGGTGATGTCGCGGGCCACGGTGGGCGCCAGGGCGACCTCCTCGTTGCCGGCGGCCGTGCCGCCGAGGCGGACGACCTCGACCGCGCCGCTCGTGGTCGTGGTGCCGTCGGGGAGGACGACGTCACCGGTGGTGAGGCGGACCGAGGCGGCGGTGGTCCCCGTCGCCAGCGAGTAGGCGGTGAGGTCGACGTCGGTCTGCAGGAAGCCGATGCGGCCCGAGAGCTCGGCCCCGTCGGGGACGGAGGCGGCGAGGCCG
Source organism: Aquihabitans sp. (assembly GCA_036263575.1). GTDB lineage: Bacteria > Actinomycetota > Acidimicrobiia > Acidimicrobiales > Iamiaceae > Aquihabitans. The sequence continues at coordinate 2,743 of DATAGR010000092.1, forward strand.
CCGATCTTCCAGACGGTGCCGTCGCTGGCCGGCTCGAGGTAGACCACCGGCCCGGGCGGCGGGGCCTGGCCGGCCACCGGGACCTTCGGCTCGGCGAGGCCGATGCCGAACGTGGCCGACGACTGGACGCCGGTGACCGTCACCGAGGCGTCGCCGGCATCGGCGGGCGCCGGGGGGCCGTCCGGCGTGTTCCCGGCGCGGGCGCAGCGTCGCGGCGAGGAGCCCTCCTCGGCCTGGCACAGGCCCGTGAGGCCCGAGACGGGCGCCAGGTTGGCGGCGCCACCGGTGCGGACGGTGACGGTCCGGGACGCCTCGGTCTTGCCGACGGCGACCTCGAGCGTCTGCTTGGCGGGGTCGTAGGTCACCGCGCCGCCGAGGCCGAGGCCGTTCACGATGCCGCCGAGCTCCTGGATGGAGGCGATGGCCGACCGGCCGGTGCGGGGCTTGCCGCCCGACGTGAACGCCACCTTCAGGCGGGGGAAGCCGCCTCCCCCGGTGAGGGCGATGTTCGCCGTGGGGTTGGAGCCGACCGTCGCCGGGGTCGAGGTGCCGGCGCCGATGGCCGCGCCATCCGAGGCCGTCCAGTTGACCTGGGTGCCGGCGTCGACCTCGAGGCCCTGGGTGCGAGCCTGGCAGTAGCGGGTCTCGCCGGGCACCGGTGCGCCGGACGGGGGCGAGGTGTTGGCCGCGCCACACGTCACCGAGGCGACGCCCTGCTCGGCGAGGGTGTCCATCAGCTGGTCCGCCGGCGAGAAGAGGGTGGTGAGCGACGCGTCGAGCATCGGGATCGGGGCGTCGACGCTCTGCTCGGCCGTCACGAGGGTGGAGGTGAAGGCGGTGAAGCCGCCGATGGCCTCGCTGCGCGTCAGCGACGTCAGCCGGTCGAGGGCGGCGTCGCGGGTGAGGACCGGTGCGGCCCACGGTCCGGCGGCGCCCGCCTCCCTGGGGCCGACGGTGACGGCGCCGTGCTCGGCCGTGCCCAGCAGCGCCGTCCGCAGCGGCAGCCGCATGGCGACGGCGTCGGCCGCGGGGGCGGCCTCGATGGCGAACAGGTCGGGGGCGGCGCCGAAGGTGAGGTCCTCGGTGGTGCTGACGCCGCGGCCGTTCGGGTCGCGCAGGCGGAAGGTGGTGGTGGCGTCGATGGTGGCGCTGGCGCCGGAGCCACCGAGCTGCTCGTCGATGAACCCGTCGACGCCGGCGAAGGACGGGACCGACAGGGCGGCGGCGGTGGACGACGTGCTCTTCTCGGCACGGGTCCAGGTGCGCGAGGTGAGGAGCGACTCGCCGACGATGCTGAAGCGGCGCAGCGGGATCGCCGAGGGGTCGTACCGCACCTTCATCGACCCGGACACCCGGCCGGCCAGCTCGCCGTCGAGGGCGCCGGCGCCGAAGCGCAGCCGGTCGTCCTCGTAGGTCAGGGGCACGGCGACCGAGCGAGCGAGGTCGATGCCGAGGGTCCACTCGTAGACGTCGCCGGTCTTCGTCGGCGCCGAGAGCTCCACCACGTCGTCGGTGTCGTCGAAGAGCTCGTGCAGGTTCTCGAGGGTCGCCGTCGAGCCGGTGAGGTTCCGGTTGACGTCGTTGCCGATCGCGGTGTCGAGGGCGACCACCTCGCGGGGCGCCACGTCGGTCAGCGGGAGGTCGGTCGCCAGCGGTTCGAGGGCGGCGGCCCCTCCGAAGGCGGCGCCGAGGGCGACCAGCCCGACGCGGACGTCGCGCACGCCCTCGTCCTCGCCGGCGGCACCGGCCGTGCCGGGTGCGGCACCGAGCAGGGTCGCCACCAGGGCGGCGACCACCACCGGCGCGACGATCTGCAGACGTCGACGAACGCTCATCTCGTTCTCCCCCACGGACGCAGTCGGGGGCCACGCCCCCACAGGCTCTGCGCCTCCGGGAGGCACCGTACCACGAGAGCCTTACACCCGTAAGGGGCATTCGCACGGTCCGTGGTCGCGGCCTCGCGGACGGATGAGGTGGTGGTGCCGTGCGCCTACTGTCGGCCTCGGGGGAGCACCAGACCGATGACGCAGGAACGACGAGCAGACGCGGCCCCGCGCCGCCGCATCACCGACCGGCCCCCGGCGCGGGGCCGCGGCCTCGACCACGAGATCGTGCTGGACGCCGCCCTCCGCCTGGTCGACGACGCCGGCCTGCCCGCCCTGACCATGCGCCGGCTCGGCGCCGAGCTCGGCGTCGAGGCCATGTCGATCTACACGTACTTCCCCAACAAGGCCGCACTCGTCGACGCCATGGTCGAGCGCGAGGCCCGTCGCCTCCAGGACGTGCTGCCGCCGCCGGGCGACGACGCGGTCGACGCCCTCGTGCACCTCGGCCTCCACGTCCGCAGCGTCCTCCTCGATCACCCGAAGCTGGCGGCGACGGTGGTGGCCCGCCAGTTCCCGAACGACGTGTGGGAGGAGCGGGTGGGCCTCGGCATCGCGCTCCTCCGGTCGATCGGCGTCGCCGATGAGGACGCCGCGGTGGCCGCCGACGCGCTGGCGACCTTCGGCCTCGGGTTCATCATCTACGAGGCCGGCGAGCTGGCGTACCGCTCCGAGCTGGGCGAGGAGGCCGCCGTCCTGCGGGCCGCGATGGTCGAGCGGATGGCAGAGCTCGACCCGGACGGCCCCGAGGCCGCGGCGTACCACCGGCGCATCGCCCACCTCGACGGCGAGGACACCATGGCCGTGACCTACGAGCGAGGCCTGCGCGCCCTGCTGCACGGCCTCCGCAGCACCTGAGCGGCCGGCGCCCCCGCACCGGCCGCCGGGCCGTCGCCTCAGAGGGTGGCGAGCTTGCCGTTGATGTGGTCCATCACCGCGCCGTGGCTGTCCTGCGGGCTGAACAGGATCAGCTCGGCGTCGTCCTCCACGCGCACGCTGTGGCCCGCCGGCCAGTGGAACACGTCGCCGGTCACGCAGCGCTCGGTGCCACCGTCGGCGTAGGTGACGACCACGTCACCCTGGATCACGTAGCCCCAGTGCGGGGAGTGGCAGGCGTCGCCGTCGAGCCCGGCGAGCAGCGGGGCGAGGTCGGTGCCGGTGGCCAGGCTGAAGTACTCGGCGCCGATGGTCCCGTCGGCGGTGCCGAAGTCGGGCACCTGGCGGGCGACGGCTCCGGGGGCCTCGACGCGGACGGGGATGTCGGTCTTGGTGATGTGCATGGCTCGCTCCTGGTGGTGTGCGGGGTCTCAGGAGAAGGGCGTGAGATTCGTTGTCACAATGGGACGATGACGGGACGGGCAGCGGGGATCGAGGCGGCGCTCGGGCGGGGTGCCTGGGCGGAGGCCCTCGAGCTCCTCGACGCCACGCCCGGATCGGCCACCGCGCCGGAGCTCCTGGAGCTGCGGGCCCAGGCCGCCTACGGCAACGGGGAGTTCGAGGCGTCGATCGGCGCGTGGGAGGCCCAGCACGCCGTCCTGTGCGAGGCGGGCGACCACCTCGGCGCGGCGCGGTCGGCAGCGATGGTCGCCATGTTCCTCATGATCGACGCCGGGCT
>DATAGR010000093.1:0-7372 GCA_036263575.1 Aquihabitans sp.
GGTCGCGCTGATCACGGGCGCCGGCGGGGGCATGGGGCGGGTGGCCGCCGAGCGCTTCGCCGCCGAGGGGGCCAAGGTCGCGGTGGTCGACGTCGCCGAGCACGCCGAGGTCGTCGACGCCATCACCGGCACCGGGGGCCAGGCCATCACCGTCGCCGCCGACGTGCGGGACCTCGCCGCCGTGCGGGCGGCGGTCGACGCGACCCGGGACGCCTTCGGCGGCCTCGACGTCCTCTACAACAACGCCGGGGTCAGCCTCGGGGACGACGACGACGCCGTCACCACGCCGGAGGCGACGTGGGAGCTGACCATGGACGTCAACGTCAAGGGCCTCTGGCTGTGCTGCAAGGCCGCCATCCCCGTGATGCTCGAGGGCGGCGGCGGCTCGATCATCAACGTGGCGTCGTTCGTCGCCCACCTCGGCGCGGCCACGCCGCAGCTGGCGTACACCACCTCGAAGGGCGCGGTGCTCTCGATGACCCGGGAGATCGCGGTGATCTACGCCCGCCAGGGCATCCGGGCCAACGCCCTCTGCCCGGGCCCCGTCCTGACGCCGCTGCTGGCCAAGTACCTGAGCGACGACGAGAAGCGGAACCGCCGGCTCGTGCACATCCCGATGGGGCGCTTCGGCGAGGCCGAGGAGATGGTCAACGGCGCCCTGTTCCTGGCCTCCGACGAGGCGAGCTACATGACCGGCCAGTCCCTGCTGATCGACGGCGGCATCACCGCCGCGTACACGACCCCCGAGTAGCGCAGGCGGGCGAGCGCCCGCCCGTAGTCTCTGCCGGCCGCACCAGAAGGGGAGTACCAGTGGACCGCGTGACGCTCAGCCTCGACCAGCTCCGGTCGATGATCGCCGACGGCTCGGTCGACACCGTGCTGGTGGCCTTCCCCGACCTGCAGGGCCGCCTCGTCGGCAAGCGGGTCGTGGGGCGGTACTTCCTCGACGTGGTGGCCCAGGGCTCCGTCGAGGCCTGCAACTACCTGCTCGCCGTCGACGTCGAGATGACCCCGCTGCCGGGGTACCGCACGTTCAACTGGGACCAGGGCTACGGCGACCTCTCCGCCGTCCCCGACCTCGGCACCCTGCGCCTCGTGCCGTGGCTGGAGCGCACCGCGCTCGTGCTGTGCGACCTCGTCGACGAGGGCGGCCGCACGCCGATCGGGGTCTCGCCCCGCCGGATCCTGCAGCGCCAGGAGGAGCGGGCGGCCGAGCTGGGCTTCACGGTCAAGATCGGCGCCGAGCTGGAGTTCTTCCTGTTCAAGGACTCCTACGCCGAGGCCGCCGAGAAGCGCTACCACGGCCTTGTGCCGCACTCGGACGTGATCGAGGACTACCACATCCTCCAGACCACCCGGGACGAGTACGTCATCCGGGAGATCCGCAACGGGCTGCAGGCCGCGGGCGTGCCGGTCGAGTTCTCGAAGGGCGAGGCCGGCAAGGGCCAGCACGAGATCAACCTCGTCTACGCCGACGCGACGGAGATGGCCGACCGCAACACCATCTACAAGAACGCGGCCAAGGAGATCGCCGACAAGCACGGCCGGTCGCTCACCTTCATGGCCAAGTACGCCATGGACGAGGTCGGCTCCTCCTGCCACATCCACTCCAGCCTGTGGGACCGCAAGGGCCGCAAGAGCGTCATGTGGGACGCCAAGGGCGCCGACAACATGTCGACCACGTTCCGCCACTGGCTCGGCGGCCTCGTGCACTGCTCGCGCGAGCTGACGCTGCTCTTCGCCCCGACGGTCAACTCCTACAAGCGGTTCCAGCCCGACTCGTGGGCGCCCACCGCGGTCGCCTGGGGGCTCGACAACCGCACGTGCGGGCTGCGGGTGGTCGGCCGCGGCCAGGGGTACCGGGTCGAGTCGCGCATCCCCGGCGCCGACGTGAACAGCTACCTCGCCTTCGCCGGCGTGATCGCCGCGGGCCTGTACGGCATCGAGCACCGCCTCGACCCGGGCGACGCCTTCGTCGGCAACGCCTACACCGACCCCGACGTCGAGCACATCCCCTCCACGCTGGTGGAGGCGATCGAGCTGTTCCGCACCTCCGAGGTCGCGCTCCAGGCCTTCGGCGAGGAGGTCCACCACCACGTGCTCAACACCGCCGAGCAGGAGTGGGCGGCGTTCAACCGGGCCGTCACCGACTGGGAGCTGCGGCGCAACTTCGAGCAGCTGTAGCCCGCCGGCCCCCGGGCGCGCCGCGGCGGCGCTGGCCTAGGTTGCCGCCATGGCTGATCCGGCACGCATCCCTGACCACGGGCGGAGCGCCGACGAGCTGCTCGCCACCATCGAGGCCCGCCACGCCGAGGACATCGACTGGCGGGGTGGCAAGGCGTTCAGCCTCGTCTACAACGTCGACGACCACGAGCACGAGGAGCTCCTCGAGCAGGTCGGGGTGCGCTACCTGCACGACAACGCGCTGAACCCGTTCAAGTACCCGAGCGTCCTGCAGATGGAGCTCGACGTCATCGCCATGGCCGCCGAGCTGATGCACACCGCACCGAACGCCGGCGCCCTCAGCTCGGGCGGCACCGAGAGCATCTTCCTCGCCGTGCAGGTCGCCCGCGACCACGCCCGCAGCGTTCGGGGCATCGCCGAGCCGCAGCTGGTCACGCCCTCGACCGCCCACCCGGCCTTCGCCAAGGCGGCCAAGTACCTCGACGTCGAGCACGTGCTCGTGCCCGTGGGCGCCGACGGCCGGGCCGACGTGGCCGCCACCGAGGCGGCGCTGACCGACCGCACCGGCCTCGTGGTGGGGTCGGCCCCGTGCTACCCGTACGGGCTGATCGACCCGATCGAGGCGCTGGCGGCCCTGGCGTCCGAACAGGGCATCCTCTTCCACACCGACGCCTGCCTCGGCGGCTGGCTCCTCCCGTGGTGGGAGCGCCTGGGCCACCCCGTCGCCCCGTGGGACTTCCGGGTCCCCGGCGTGACCTCGATCTCGGCCGACGTCCACAAGTACGGCTACACGTTCAAGGGCGCCTCGATCGTGCTCTACCGGGATCGGGACCTCCTCCAGCACCAGTTCTTCTGGTACGACTCCTGGCCCGGCGGGCTCTACGCGTCGGGGACCTCCGCGGGCACGCGCTCGGCGGCGCCCATCGCGGGCGCCTGGGCCGCGATCAACCACCTCGGGGTCGACGGCTACCTGCGCCTGGCCCAGGTGGTGCACGACACGAGCGAGCGGTTCCAGGCCGGCATCGCCGCGATCGACGGCCTGCGGGTCACGCACCGCCCCGACCTGTCGCTGTTCGAGTTCGGCTCCGACACGCTCGACATCGGGGCCGTGGCCGACGTCATGGACGACCGCGGCTGGAACCTCGACCGCCAGCAGGGCGGGCTCCACCTCATGATCTCGCCGTACCACGCCAAGGTCGTCGACCGCTTCCTCGAGGACCTCGCCTTCGCCGTGGCCAACCACAGCGAGAGCCGCGGGGTCGATGCCACCTACGGGGGCGTCGTCTGACCGACGGGCCGGCGCCGCCCGCCGCCGCGCCGGTCGGTGCGGTGCTGTGCGGCGGCGCAAGCTGGCGCATGGGGTCCCCGAAGGCGCTCGTCGAGGTCGGCGGCCGACCGATGGCCCGGCGGGTGGCCGACGCCCTGACCGCCGCCGGGTGCGGCCGGGTCGTGCTCGTCGGCGGCTCGCCATCGTGGGCCGAGCACCTGGACCTCGACCGGGTGGACGATCGCTGGCCGGGGGAGGGGCCGCTCGGCGGCCTGGCCACCGCGCTGCTCGACGGGCCCGGCCCGACGGACACGGGGCAGACCGTCGTGCTGGTGGCGGCGTGCGACCAGCCGTGGCTGGACCCGACCGACCTGGCCCGCCTGGTGGCCGCCCTGACGACGTCGCCGGAGGCGGACGGGGCCACCGCCCGGACGATCGACGGGCGCACGCACCCCTTCCCGTCGGCGTGGCGGGCCGAGGCGGGACCCGCCGTCGCCGAACTCGTCCGGGACGGGGCCCGGCGGGCCGATGCCGCCCTCGTCGCAGTCCGCACGGTGGCCGTCGCGGTGGGCGCCGGCACCGTCGCCGACGTCGACACCGCGGCCGACCTGCCCACCGACGACGGCGGTGCCGGACCCGGCGCCGGGCCCCCGCCACCGGGCCGGTGACCGCCGCTCCCGTACACTGCGACGGCCCGGACCGCCGACGAACCCTGGAGCCACCGTGGACGTCCCCGAGATCGACATCGCCGAGGCCCAGCGCCGCATCGCCGCCGGCACCCCGGTGATCGACGTCCGGGAGCCGGACGAGTACGTCGAGGGCCACGTGCCCGGCGCCCCGCTCATCCCCCTGGGCGACGTGCCCGATCGCGTCGGCGAGGTGCCGAGCGGCGGCGAGGTGCTGGTCATCTGCAAGTCCGGCGGCCGCAGCCGGCGGGCCGCCGAGCACCTCCGCAGCCAGGGCATCGACGCTGTCAACGTGGCCGGCGGGACGATGGCGTGGATCGAGGCCGGCCACCCCGTGGTCACCGGCGACGCCCCGGGCCAGGCCCCCGGCGCCGGCGCGTGAGCGGCGGGCCCGCCACCCGGACCGACCGCGAGCAGCTCCCCGAGGCCCGCTGGGTCGACACCGACGCCGGGCTGGCCGAGATCGTCGAGCAGCTCCTCGAGGTGCCGGCCTTCGGCGTCGACACCGAGTTCCACCGCGAGAAGACCTACTTCCCGCAGCTCGCGCTGGTGCAGCTGTCCTGGGACGACGAGCGGGCCCTCGTCGACCCGCTCGCCATCGACCTGGCGCCCTTCGCCGCCGCCCTCGAGGGCCCGGCCACGGTGGTCATGCACGCCGCCAGCCAGGACCTCGAGGTCCTGCACCGGTCGTGCGGCGTCCTGCCCCGCGACCTGTTCGACACCCAGCTCGCCGCCGCCTTCGCGGGCCACTCGCTGCCCGCCCTCTCCGCGCTCGTCGACCGCTACTACGGGGTGCACCTGCCCAAGGGCGACCGGCTGACCGACTGGCTCCACCGGCCGCTCGGCGCCGACCAGCGCACCTACGCGGCCGCCGACGTCGAGTTCCTGCTCGGCCTCCACGACAAGCTGACCGCAGAGCTCGAAGAGCGTGGCCGGCTGGCCTGGGCGCTCGACGAGTGCGAGGCCCTGCGCCGCAAGGGCCAGGTGATCCGCGACCCGGAGGAGGCGTGGACCCGCATCAAGGAGGCCCGATCCCTGCGAGGTGAGCCGGCCGCCGTCGCCCGCGCCGTCGCCGCCTGGCGTGAGCGCCGGGCCGCCGAGCTCGACCAGCCGGTCCGCTTCGTGCTCTCCGACCTGGCCATCGTGGGCATCGCCCAGCGCCGGCCCCGCACGTCAGCCGACCTGGCCCGCATCCGCGGCGTCGACGAGCGCCACGCCCGGGGCAAGGTCGGCGAGGCCGTGCTCGCCGCGGTGGCCGAGGGCCGCCAGCAGGAGGTGCCCCGCGCCGCCGGGCCCTCCCACGAGCTCGACCGCAAGCTCCGCCCGGCGGTGGCCCTCGTGGCCGCGTGGGTCGGGCAGCTCTCGCGAGACCTGGAGATCGAGACCTCCATGGTGGCCACCCGCCACGACATCGAGGCCCTGCTCGCCGGCGACCCCGACGCCCGGCTGACCCGGGGTTGGCGGGCCGAGCTGGTGGGGGAGCGGATCCGCCGGCTGGTGGAGGGCGAGGCCGCCCTCGCCTTCGACGGCCGGGGCAACCTCGTGCTCGAGGACCGCACGCCGCCCACCTGACCGGCCGGGGTCAGGCGGGGCGCAGCACCAGACCCTGGCCGGGGCCCGCGGTGGCGGGCGCCGGCTCGCCCGCCCCGACGCCGTCGGTGGCCACAGCCACGACCCAGCCGCCGGCCAGCTCGCCCAGCGGCACCGCCTCGTCGGAGAAGTTCACGACGAGGCGCCGCCGGTCGTCGCCGTGGGTGCGGTCCCAGGCCACGACGTCGGCCGGGCCGTCGAGCAGCACCTGGTCGCCGAGCTGCAGCGCCGGGCTGGTCCGGCGCTCGGCCAGGAACCGCCGGTACAGGTGCAGGATCGACCCCTCGTCGGCGACGAGCGACTCGGCGTTGCGCACCTCCGACTCGGGCGCCCATGGCAGCCACGGGTCGGTCGTGCCCCAGCCGTGGTCGGGCGCCGGGGTCCACGGGACCGGTGCCCGGCAGCCGTCGCGCCCCCCGGGGTCGACCACTCGCTCGGGCGGCACGACGGCGTCGTCCATGCCAAGCTCCTCGCCGGCGTAGAGGAACGGCGTGCCGCGGAGGCCGAGGAGCAGCACCGTGGCGGCGCGGGCCCGGGCCTCGGACCCGTAGCGGGTGCGGTGGCGGACCTGGTCGTGGTTGGAGAGCACCCACGACGGCCACCCCTGGGGCTCGATCTCGCGGCACACCTCCTCGATGCGGTAGCGCCACTGGCCGGCGTGCCACGGCGTGAACAGCGGCGGGAAGTTGAACGCCAGGTGGAGCCCCTGGCCGCCGTCGTAGTACGAGGCCACCAGCGACGTGTCGAGCAGGAAGATCTCGCCGACCATCATGCGGTCGCCGGGGTACTCCTCGAGCACCGAGCGCAGGCCTCGCACGATCTCGTAGGTCGACTCGTGGTGGTTGAGCGCCGAGTGCGGGATCGGCAGCATCTCGGCGGCGTCGTCGACCAGGTCGGGGTGCTTGCCGAGGGCGTGCAGGACGTCCATCCGGAAGCCGTCGACGCCCCGATCCAGCCAGAACCGCAGGACGTCGTGCATCGCCGCCACGACCTCGGGGTTCCGCCAGTTCAGGTCGGGCTGCTGCGGCAGGAAGAGGTGCAGGTACCACTGGTCCGTGGCCGGGTCGACGGTCCAGGTCGGCTGATCGTCGGTCCAGGTCTGGATCCAGTTGTTCGGCGGCGCGCCGTCGGGCGTCTGCTCGCGCCAGTAGTACCAGTCGCGCTTCTCGGCATCGACCGAGGACCGGGCGTCCGTGAACCAGGGGTGCTGGTCGGAGGTGTGGTTGGGCACCCAGTCGACGATCACCTTGATGCCCCGGTCGTGGGCGTCCGCCACGAGGGCGTCGAAGTCGGCGAGGGTGCCGAAGAGCGGGTCGACGTCGCAGTAGTCGCTGACGTCGTAGCCGAAGTCGGCCATCGGCGAGCGGTAGAACGGCGACAGCCAGATGGCGTCGACGCCCAGCCAGGCCAGGTGGTCGAGCCGGGACCGGATCCCCTGCAGGTCACCGACGCCGTCGCCGTTCGCGTCGGCGAAGGACCTCGGGTAGATCTGGTACACGACGGCGGACTTCCACCACGGGTCGCTCATGGCCGCTCACCCTAGATGGGCCCGTCGCAGGCCCCGTCCGCCGCCACCCGACCCGGTGGGTGGCGCTCCCGAAGCGCGGGTTCGGGGGTCCCCGTGGTTACACTTGCCGTTCGGATT
>DATAGR010000094.1:0-2475 GCA_036263575.1 Aquihabitans sp.
ACCGGCCTCTATCCGGGATCGCCGGTGCGGGTCCTCGGCATCGACGTCGGCCGCGTCACCGACGTCGACAACGTCGACGGCCGGGTGCGGGTGCGCTTCCGCCTCGACGACGGTGCCAAGGTGCCGGCCGACGCCAGCGCCACGATCGTCCCGCTGACCCTGCTCGGCGAGCGCTACATCCAGCTCGGCCCGGCCTACACCGGCGGCGAGGCGCTGGGCGACGGGGACCGCATCCCCTTGGAGCGCACCACCGTGCCGGCCGAGATCGACGAGCTGCTGCGCGGCCTCCAGGACTTCATGGGCGCCATCGACCCGGAGCAGGCCAGCAGCGTGGTGACCAACCTGGCCGAGCTGCTCGACGGCCAGGGGGAGGGCCTCAACTCGCTCATCACCAACGCGGCCGGCACCCTGGACCTGCTGGCCGACGAGGGCGACGACCTGCGTGCCATCGTCGACTCCCTGGGAGACCTGAGCGCGACCCTCCGGGGGCGCACCGACTCCATCGAGACGCTGATCCGCAACTACGACCTCGTCGCCGAGGTGCTGATCGACAACAAGGGCGACCTCGACGCGACGATCACCGAGCTCGACCGGGCCGCCTCCGGGCTCACCGAGCTCCTGGCCCGCAACCAGGACCCGGTGCGCGACTCCGTCGAGGTCCTCACCGCCACCGGCCGGACGCTCGACGCCAACACCGACCACCTGGAGTCGACGCTGGCGTCGACGGTGCGGCTCTTCGCCGCCGCCGAGCGGGCGTACGACGCCCGGACCAACTCGCTGGCGCTCAACAACCAGCTGGACCCCGGCATCACCTCGGACATCATCGCCGGGCGGTTCCGCGACCGGATCGCCGGGCTGTGCCGCCGCCTGGGCATCGAGCTGTGCTCCGACCCGGCCTCGCCGCTGATGAACGACCTCGTCGCCCTGCTGCCCGGCCTGCTCGGCGACCTTGCCAACGGGTCGCCCCTGGGCTCGCCCACGAAGGACCCGAACCCGGCGCCGGGGCCGGCTCCGACCACCACGCCTGCGCCCACGCCGCCACCACCGCCGAGCCCGCCGACCCGCCCGACCCAGGACGAGCTGCTCGCCGCCCTCGCCGCCCAGCTCGCCGGTGGGATCGACCCCGGGCGCCAGGACCTGTTGCGGGACCTCGACGCCGAGCGCCTGGCGGCGCTGCTCGCCCTCGACCCCGCCCTCCTCCAGGTGCTGCCCGACCTCAGCGCCGAGCAGCTCGAGATGCTGCGGACCGTCGAACCCGATGACCTGGGCCAGACGCTGCTCGACCTGATGAACCAGCTCCGGCCGCCCTCTGAGCGCCTCGGGCCGCTGCTGCCGCCGCCGGGCACGGCGCCCGCGACGCCGCCGACCGGCGGACCGAGCACCACGCTCCCGGGCCTCGGCCCGATCCTCGACGGCGTCCTCGGAGGCAGCTGACCGTGCGCAACCGATCCCTCCTCGCCGCCCTTGCCCTCGTCGTGCCGACGATCCTGCTCGGTGGCTGCTCGGACGACGACGGCAAGGTCGAGGCCCAGGCGACCTTCGACGACGTGGCCGACCTGGCGGACGGCGCGCCCGTGATGATGGCCGACATCGTGATCGGCTCGGTCACGAGCATCGACCTCGACCGGACCGGGCGCCGGGCCGAGGTGCACTTCCAGGTGGACGAGGGCGCCCAGGTGCCTGCCGACGTCGTCGCCCAGATCCGACGCACCACCCCGCTCGGCGAGAAGTTCGTCGACCTCGAGCCCCAGACCGACGACGCCGATGCGCCCCTGCTGCGGAGCGGGACGGTGATCGAGCGCACGGCCGTCGTGTCCGACCTCGAGCAGCTCGTGAGCAGCGGCACCTCGGCGTTCGGTGCCCTCAGCGCGTCGCAGATCGCCATCCTGCTCGACGAGGGCGCGCGTGCGGTCGGCGGCCGGGGCCCGCAGCTGCGGTCGATCCTCGACGACCTCTCCAGCGTGGCCTCGGGCTACGCGACGAGGACCGGCGAGGTGAAGGGGATCATCGCCGACCTCGACCAGCTCGCTGCCGACCTCGCGCCCAGCGCCGGCTCCAACGCCGACGCCATCGCCAACCTCAACGAGACGATGGGCATCCTCAACGAGAACGACGCCCGGTTCTTCGAGCTGGTCGAATCGCTCAACCGCTTAGCGGCCGACGGCGACCGCATCCTCGCCCGCCACCTCGACCAGATCCGCACCCAGGTGATCGGGCTGCGCGACGTCGTCGACGCCGTCGCCGACGAGCAGGACAGCCTGGGCGACGTCCTCCGGTTCACGCCGGAGCACAACGCCGCGGTGCCGCAGGGGGAGCGGGGCAACTTCGTGCAGGCCCTCCTCGACGTCGTCTTCTGCGGCGTCCCGGGCGGTGGCGACGTGCCCGGTGACCGGATCGACGGGTGCTACGCCGCCGACGGCACGGGAGGCGGCGGGTGATCGACAAGCGCATCATCGCCAACCTGACCGTCTTCTT
>DATAGR010000095.1:0-6127 GCA_036263575.1 Aquihabitans sp.
CTGCGGGCCACCGGGCACTGCCCGAACCTCAGCGCCCCGGAGGAGACCGTCGAGGTCATCGACGCGTTCCTCACCTCGCGGGCCTGACGTGACGGCTGAGGGAGCCGCGGACCTGGCGCCCGAGACGGCCGAGGACCTCTACCACGGGGCGCCCTGCGGTTACCTGACCACGACGCCCGATGGCACGCTGGCGCGGGTCAACCGCACGTTCCTGCGTTGGACGGGCTACGACGAGGCCGCCCTGGTCGGGAGGCGGCGCTTCGTCGACCTCCTCTCGCCGGGCAGCCGCATCTACCACGAGACCCACTACGTGCCCCTGCTCGTCATGCAGGAGGAGGTGCGGGAGATCTCGCTCGAGCTGCTGCGGGCCGACGGCAGCCGCTTGCCCGTCCTGGTCAACTCCCTGCTCGTGCGGGACGCCTCCGACCAGGCATCGGCGGTGCGCACCACCGTCTTCGACGCGACGGTCCGGCGCGAGTACGAGCGCGAACTGGTGCGAGCCCGACATCGCGCCGAGGCCTCCGAGGCCAGCGTCCGTGAAGTGGCCCGGTCCCTGCAGCGCAGCCTGCTGCAAGGCAGCGTCACCGAGGGCGCGGCGTTCCAGGTCGAGACGCGCTACCGGCCCGCGGTGGCCACCCTCGAGGTCGGCGGCGACTGGTACGACTCGTTCCTCCTCCGAGACGGCGCCACGCTGGCGGTGTCGGTCGGCGACGTCGTGGGGCGCGGCATCGCCGCCGCCGGTGCCATGGGTCAGATCCGCAGCGCCCTCCGCGCCCTGGCGGGCTCGGAGTCCGGCCCCGGGCGACTGCTCGACCAGCTCGACCGCTTCGTCGAGCGCGTGCCCGACGCTCGTCTGGCGACCGTCGCCTACGCCGAGATCGACCTGACCGACGGGAGCGTCCGCTACGCCTGCGCCGGGCACCTGCCACCCCTCGTGATCGACGACACGGGTCGAGCCGACCTCCTGTGGGACGGCCGCTCGCCTCCCCTCGCCGCCATCCGGCGCGACACGCCCCGCCCGGAGGGGACGACCACCCTCGGCGGGGGAAGCCGGCTGCTGCTCTACACCGACGGGCTCATCGAGCGCCGTCGACGCGGCATCGACGCCGGCCTCGACCGCCTCGTCGAGGCAGCGTCGAAGCGCTTCGACGAGCCGATCGCCGACATGGCCGACGCATTGATGCTCGACCTCCTCGCCGACGAGGACGCACGGGACGACGTCTGCCTGCTCGTCACGAGCTTCGACGCCGATCCCTAGGCGGAGCTCGTCGGCGGCGCAGTACCGTCCCGGCCGATGAGGGACACCGTCGGTCGCCGCCTGTTCGACCTGGTCGAGCCGATCGCCGTCGTGACCTACATGGCCGACGAGCCGACCGAGGCGGTGCAGGCGCTCGGCCCCCTCTCGATGTGGGATGCCTACTTCGCCGGGCGTGCCGCGCCGCTCGGCCGCGACACCCCGGCGGAGGTCATCCACGCGCTCTTCTACAACTTCGCCCCCGGCGAGGTCGCCCGCCACATCCCCCGCGTGTGGGACCTCGTGACGCCCGACGCGGCGATCGCCGCTCGCGAGCGCGGCTCCGTCGCCACGCTGCGGCGCATCCTCGGCGACCTCGCCGACACCTCGCAGGTCGCCCGAGCGGCGGAGCTCCTCACCAAGGCGGGGACCTCTGCGCGGACGGAGGGCCGGGCGCTCTACGCCGCGCTCCGGACGCTGCCCCTCCCCACCGACCCGGTGGCGAGGCTCTGGCACGGGGCCAACCTGCTGCGCGAGCACCTCGGTGACGGCCACGTGGCCGCGCTCCTCACCGCAGGCATCGGCGGCACCGAGGCCCACGTGCTGCACGCACTGGCAGAGGGGATGCCGGCCGAGGAGTTCGGGCGGGTCTCCCACCTGCCTCGCCGGCAGCTTGCGGAGGTGGTGGACGGGATGCGTCGGCGCGGGCTCATCGGCGACGACGCGTGGTTGACCGCAGCCGGCCGCCAGACCAAGGAGCGGATCGAGGCGGTCACCGATGAGCTGGCCGCCCCGGCCTACGACGCGCTCTCGGCTGCCGAGCTCGATCAGCTCGTCGAGGACCTCGAGCCGCTCGCCGCGGTGCTGATCGCCGCCGGCTTCCGCTAGGACTCGGGCCCGCTCAGCGCCTTCGTTCGGGTAGCCAGTCGGCCTGGCGCTGGCCGTAACCTCCTGCACGTGCCGAACTTCGTCGACTCGGCGCCGCTCCTGGCCGAGCGGCTCGCAGAGGAGCTCGCACCACTCCGGGCCGAGCTCGCCGCGACCACGAGGCCGCTCGATCGCGGATTCGGCCAGGGAGAGACGCCTCGTCGTCCACCGCACGGCTTCGCACGCCACTCAGGTGCACGGGCCGTGGAGCTCTCCAACGAGGCACACGTTGACGGGCGGGCTCGTCGCCGTGCGCCCGGTCGAGTCGGTGGCGCGCGCGGTGATGGTGAAGTGGCCAGGTCCGTGGGCACCCGACGCGACGAACGAGCCCGACGTGATGCCAGGGAACGTCTGGTACGGGTGGACGTGCGACGTGCCGGAGCTGTGGTGCACGAAGGCCACGTCGACGGTCACCGAGCCCGTCGGTAGCACGCCGTCCTCGGCGTCGGTGGCGGTGGCCAGGAACTGGACGACGGCCCCGTCGTTGACGCGCGTCCGGTCGGCGGGCGCGGTGACGGCGGCCGCCGGCGCGCTGCCAGGTTGCTCCGGAGACGTCGTCGTCGGGGTGGTGGCGGCATCACCGGCGTAGACGATGCGGCGGAGCTCGCCCGGGAAGATCGAGAGGTACCAGACGTTGCCGTCGGGTCCGATGCCGAACCGCACAGGTGCACCGGCGACGTTCTTCGCGACCAACGACGAAGGTTCGCCGACCGCCACGCCGCCGGCGTCGAACCGCTGGCGGCGGACGAACGCGTTGTAGTCGCCGTACACGTAGGAGCCGATGTGGTCGGCCGGGTAGTTGCTGGTGCCTGCGTAGAAGACGCCTCCGGTGATGGACACACCCTGGTCGCTGTGCTCGTAGAACGCAGCCGGTGCCACGACCGGCGCCGCCGAGTACATCGCCTGGCAGAACGGCTGCGATCGGTACTCCGACTGCTTGATCGGCCCCTCGTAGCAGGGCCAGCCGTAGTTGCCTCCCGCTCGTACGACGTCGATCTCCTCGTACCTGGTGTTGCCGACGTCGCCCACGTAGGCAGTGTCGGAGCCGGGCCGGAACGTGAAGCGGAACGGGTTCCGGAAGCCGTAGGCGTACACCCTCGACCGGTTCGACGCCGGGTCGGCCGGATCGTAGAAGGGGTTGTCGTCGACACCGAGCCCGGTGGTGGGGTCGATGCGAAGGACCTTCCCGGCCAGCACGTCGAGGTCCTGGGCGCGGTACGAGACCTCACGGGGCGTGTGCGGGTGCAGGCCGCCATCGCCGACGGACACCCAGAGCGTCCCTCCTCCGTCGAAGCCGAGATCCCCGACCGTGTGCACGGGCAGGTTCGACGGCAGGCAGTCCGGCGTCTCCCATGCGTCCCAGCACGCCGCACCGGTCACCGCGCCGAGCACCACGTGCTCCGACGCCGGATCAGCGGTGTGCGCCTCGAGGTCCACGACGAGCCGCGTCACCCGCTGCGTCTGCCGCCACTCCGCCACGGGCTGCACCGGGTCCTGGTAGGTGTACGCCAGGTAGAGGAGGCCGTTCGTGGCGAACCCCGGATCGAGCGCCATGCCGACGAGTCCGCGGTCTCCCACGTCGTTGACCCGATCCCGCAGGTCGACGAGGGGCGCGGCGCGCACGGCGCCCTCCTCCACCACCCGCACGACGCCCGCCTTCTCGGCCACGTACTGCACGTCGGGTTCGACAGGGGACACGACGAACGTGGTCGGCAGCTCGAAGCCATCGGCGACGACCTCCTGACGGAAGCCGGCCGGCAGGTCGCACCCGCTCAGCAGGAGCAGCGCCGGCGATGCGATGACCACGACGACCAGGGGGCCGAGACCGCGAGGGAGCACCGTTCCGGCTCGGGGCCGGGGCGACCGTCGATGCTCCCCCCGCATCCCCATCACCGCAGCGTCCGCTCGCAGGTCGCACAGGACAACGGCCGAGGGGCGTACACGTCGTCGCGGCCCCGGAGAGGATGTGATCGGCCGGGTACCCCGAATGGGGCAACGGGGCGATCAGGTACAACGCAGCGGGGGCGAGGCTGATGCGGCGCTACCGCGTTTGGCGGATGGTCGGGCCAGCCGACGCACCTACGGTCGGCGCAGCCCGTCGACGAGGCCTCCGAAAATGCTGCCGCCCCACCGGGCTCGGGCGACGGGGCCCCGTGCGGCACCCATCTCCACCTACGCAGGAGTGTCCCTGATGGACACCGCACGCCACTCGAGCCCTGCGCCGCCGACGGGGCCAACGATCGGGCGCCACCCCAGACCGCCCGCAGTGCGCCAGGTGCACCGGCGGAGGGCCAGGCATGCGTCGGGCTTCGCCCTCGTCCTCGCCGTCGTGGTGGCCGCCGGCTGCGAGCCCGTGCCGCCGCCTCCGCCGCCACCACCGGTGCGAGCGGTCATCGTCGGCGACTCCCTCACCAACGACATGGCGAGGCAGCTGGCCGAGCAGGCGCCCGGCAGGAGCATCTCGCTCACGGTGCGACCCATGGCCGGCAACGCTCTGTGCGGCATGCTGGACATCATCGTCGCCGAGGCGGCGCGGAAGCCGGAGGTCCTCGTCGTCGAATCGGCCGGCAACGCCAACGAGATGACGCCGTGCGCACTCGTCGACGGCGCCATCCCCACCGGCCAGGACTACCTCGACAGGTACCGGGTCGCGCTCACCGAGGTCGTTGCCGCGATCCACCTCGAGTCACCGACGACCAAGGTGGTGGTGACCGGGATCCCACCGCTGCTCCCGCCGGACCAGGCCAGCCTCCTCGGTCTGCACGCCGAGAGCCCGATGACGCAGTGGGCGGCCGACGGCCTCAACGCGATCTACCAGGAGAGCGCAGACCTCCTCGGCTACCGCTACGTCGACGCCGGTCGCTCGCTGACCGGGGCGGATGGAGCATGGGTCGCCACGCTCCCCTGCGAGGCCATGGAGCCGTGCGTGGGCAACGAGATCGATCCCAGCCGTGCCGCTCCGGGAACCAACCTCATCCGGTCGCCCGACATGTTGCACCTGTGCCCGGTCCAGCTCCAGACCGCCGCTGAGACCTGCCCGGTGCACTCCTCGGGAGGCCGCCGCCTCGCCACCGCCACCCTCGACGCGATCGTGCTGGCGGCGACGGAACCAGCGCCCACGACGACCACGACGAGCAGCACCAGCACCAACAGCACGACCACGACCACCACCACCACCTCGAGCACCACCACCACGACGACCACCACGCCTGACACCACCACGACGAGCGCCACCACCACGAGCACCACGCCTGACACCACGACGAGCACCACGACGCCGCTCAGCTGACGGCCGGCGACCGCCAGGGCCACGACGGCGACGCAGACCGCTGCAGTCCTGTCGATCGTGCACCGCCACGGTGGACGATCGACATGGTTCGGAGGCGCGCCGCCAGGCCGACCGCTGCGGGGCCGGCGGTCGCGTCAGCGAGCCTCGATCTCGCCCTGCATGTCGGGGTGGATGCCGCACTGGTACCGGTACGTGCCCGGCTCATCGACGGTGATCTCCCCCGAGGATCCACCGGCCAGTTCGCCGGTGTCGAAGCTCGACGGAGCGTCGGTGCTGGTCGCGGTGTGCGGGACCTCGTCGCCGTTCGTGAACGTGATCGTCGTCCCCGCCTCGACCTCGAGTGGCGTGGGCTCGAACGTGAAGTCGACGATCTCGACGGCCTCCGGCGAGCTCGACTGATCGCCCCCCTCGGCGGTGGTGGTCGGGGCGCTCGAGGTGCTCGACGACAGCGCCGCCGAGGTCGTCGTCGTCTCGGCCCGGGTGGTCGTGGAGCGGTCGCTCGCGGTGTCGCTGTCGTCGCTGCACCCGGTGAGCCCCACCGCGACGATGACGGCGAGGGCTGCACATCTGCTTCGGGCGTTCATGGAAGCTCCATCTGTCAGTGGTGGTGGTTGGTACGAGGTCCGGTGAGCGCTGCCCGCCGCCCTACGTCGCGGTGGCGAACACGACGAGGTTGT
>DATAGR010000096.1:0-1764 GCA_036263575.1 Aquihabitans sp.
GACCACCTCTCCGGCGGCAACCTCGCGCAGCGGATCACCGCCGACGGCCCGCTCCCCGGCGCCCAGGTGCGCGAGCTCGCGGACCGCCTCCTCGACGCGCTGGCCAGCGCCCACCGCCAGGGCGTGGTGCACCGCGACATCAAGCCGGCCAACGTGCTGTTCGACGCCGACGGCCGGGCATCGCTCGGCGACTTCGGCGCCGCCGTCCACCGGGACGCCACGCCCGGCCTGACCGCCTCGGAGATGGTGGTCGGCACCCCGGGCTTCATGTCGCCGGAGCAGGCGCGGGGCGAGCCGGCCACGGCGGCCTCGGACGTCTTCTCGCTGGGCGCCACCCTCGCCTTCGCCGCCACCGGCGAGGGCCCGTTCGGCACCGCCGACCCCCGGGTGCTCATGCTCCGCGCCGCCGCCGGCCGCACGGAGAAGCTCCCCCGCACCCTCTCCCCGGACCTCCGCCGTCGGATCGACGCCATGCTCGAGCGCGACCCCGCCCGGCGCCCGACCGCCGCCGCCGCCCGCGGCGGCCCGGAGGGGACCGACGCCCGGCTCCCGCCGCGCCGGGTGCGAGCGGTGCCGCGCAGCCGTGGTGGCCGGGCGGCGGTCGGCGTGGGCGTCCTCGTGCTCGGCGTCGGCGCCGCCCTTGCCGTGCTCACGGGGGGCGACGGCAACGGCGGGCGCCTGGCCGGCTCGGCCACCACCACGCCGGCGCCCACCACCACGGAGGTCCCGTGCGAGGACCTCCCCTACCGACCGTGCGGCGGGGAGAGCGCGCCGCACACCACCGGCCGGGTCTGCATCGTCGGCTACGGCGACTACGACGGCGACCCCGCCAACGGCTGCGAGGCCGAGCCGGACGACCTCGACGCGTCCACCCGCCTCGTCGACGAGCTGCGCGCCAACCTGGTGCCGGCCGACGACGTCGACCGCTACCGCTTCCGGGTCGACGACGACGCCCAGCTGCGCTGCGACGGCCAGGTCCGCATCTCGCTCGTCGCGCCCGACGACGCCATCGCGCGCCTGACCGTGCGGGACGGCGACGGCGACGCCCTCGGCACCGCGCTGGCCGCCGACGGCGAACCGGCCACCGTCAGCCTGCGGGAGCCCCGGTGCTTCGGCGACGACGCCACCACGCTGGAGGCCGTGGTGGAGGCGGCGGCCGGGTCGACGCCGTCAGCGGGCACCTACGCGCTCACCAAGCGCGGCAGCTACTAGCCCCCGGCGAGCCGCGGTCCGGGCGGGCCTAGGGTCGGGCGATGGCCCACGATCGCCTCGGCTTCACCTTCGCCAGCCTCATGCCGCTCGGCCCCGCCCTCGCCGTCGAGACCGCCCAACAGGCCGCGTCGCTCGGCTACCGCTCGTTCTGGACCGCCGAGACCACGGGGCCCGAGGCCTTCTCGCTGCTCGCCGCCGCCGGCGCGGCGGCGCCGGGGCTCGACCTCGGCACCGGCGTGCTCGCCCTGCAGCTCCGCACCCCGATGGTGGCGGCGATGGGCGCCGCGACCCTCCAGGCGCTCCACCCGGACGCCGACGTCCTGCTCGGCGTCGGCGTGTCCTCGCCGGTCGTGACCCGCCGGTGGCACGGCGTCGAGCACGGCGACCGCCCGCTCGCCCGAGTCCGCGAGCACGTGGCGCTGGTGCGCGCGTGCCTCGGCGGTGAGCGGGTCGACTTCGCCGGCGACTTCTACGAGGTGAAGGGCTTCCGCCTCGGCCTGAAGCTCGGCGAGCGGACGCCGAAGGTCGTCCTCGGGGCGCTCAACCCCGCCA
>DATAGR010000097.1:0-6743 GCA_036263575.1 Aquihabitans sp.
CCACGGCGTCGAGGGGGCGGACGTGACCACGCTCGGGGCCTTCGCCGACCTGCTGACCCGCCTCGCCGACCTCCACGAACGGGCCGCCGCGCCGCGCCCGGCGTCGGCGTGGGCGGCACTGCTGGCCGAGGCGGCCGACGACCTCTTCGAGGTCCCCCGCACCGAGCAGTGGCAGCGCGACCAGCTGCGGCGGGTGCTGCGCGACCTCGAGCAGCAGGCCCGCACCCCCGCCGGGCCCTCCACCGTGCCGCTCAACCTGGGCGACCTCCGCCGGCTGCTGGCCGACCACCTCGAGGGGGCGCCCGCCCGCGCCGGCTACTTCGACGGCAGCCTCACCATCAGCTCGCTGCAGCCCCTGCGGTGGGTCCCGCACCGGGTGGTGTGCATCGTCGGCTTCGACGAGCTCGGCACCGTCGACACGTCGCTGGGCGACGACCTCATCGCGTCGCACCCCCTGGTGGGCGACCGCGACGCCCGGGCCGACACGCGCCAGGCGCTGCTGGAGGCGGTCCTCGCCGCCGGCGACCACCTGGTCATCACCCGCACCGGCCACGACGTGCGCACCAACCAGGTCATCCCCACGGCCGTGGCCCTCGCCGAGCTGCGCGACGCCATCTGCGCCACCGTCGCACCGGCGGTGCGCGGCGCGGTGCTCGACCGCATCGAGACCGCCCACGGCCGCCACGGCCACGACGAGCGGGCGCTGGCACCGGTCGCCCCGGGTTCCCCACGGCCGTTCACGTTCGATCCCCGAGCGGTCGCCGCGGCCCGCGCCCGCCGCGAGCGCGCCACGGCGCTGCCCGAGCCCTGGCCCGACCCCCTGCCCGACGCACCGCTCGATGCGGTGACCCTCGGCGACCTCCACACGTTCCTCCTGCGGCCGGTGCAGACGTTCTTCACCGAGCGCATGGGCGTGCGCCTGCCGCGAGAGGAGGAGGACGCCGGCGACGACCTGCCCACCGCCGTGTCGGGGCTCGACGCCTGGCGCCTGGGGGACGAGCTCCTCGCCACCCGTCGCCTCGGCCACGACGAGCGCCCGTGGCTCGCCGTCGAGGCGGCGCGCGGCGTGCTGCCCCCAGGCGTGCTCGGGGCGCGGGAGCTGGCCCGCACCGACCAGGAGGTGGACCGCGTGCTCGCCGTGGCCGCGACCCACCCCGAGCTGCTCGCCGCGGCCACCAGCCACACCGTCGACGCCCAGGTCGCCGGCGTGCGGCTGCTCGGCACCGTCGGCGCCTGCGTGGCCGGCGGCCGCCCCGGACCGGTCCGCATCGAGTACCGACGCGACGGCCCCAAGCTCCGCCTCGCCCTCTGGCTCGACCTGCTCGCCCTCACCGTCGCCGACCCGTCCCGCCCCTGGCGCGCCGTCGGCATCAGCCGAGGCGCCAAGGACGGCACCAAGCCGAGCCGGCCGCCCGTCGTGGCGGTGCTGGAGGTGGTCGGCGACTCCGAGGCCGACCGCCTGGCGACCGCGACGGCCGGGCTGTCGACGGTGCTCGACCTCCACCGCCGCGGCCGCCGGGAACCGCTGCCGCTGTTCCTCGACACGTCCTGCGCCCTGCACCATGGGAGCAACCCGAAGGGGTGGAGGCGCTTCGTCGGCGGCGGCGAGGGCGACGACCCGTACACCGTGCTGGCCTTCGGGACCCGGACGCTCGCCGAGCTGAAGGCGCTCCGGGCCCGGCCCGACGACCCGCCCGGCGCCGCCGGCGGGCGGGCCCAGCGCTACGCCGACCACCTCTGGGGCACCCTCGCCACCACCGTGGTCGACCACGGCGCCCTCGACGAGGGTGGGGCGCCGTGACCGACGTGCTCCCCTTCGACCTCCACGGCGGCCTCCCCGCCGGGCGCGTCGCCATCGAGGCCAGCGCCGGCACCGGGAAGACCTACACGCTCGCCGGCCTGGCCGTCCGCGAGGTCGCCGAGGCCGGCGTCGGGATCGACGACCTCCTCGTGGTGACCTTCACCCGTGCCGCGGCCGCCGAGCTTCGTGACCGCATCCGCCAGGGGTTGGTGGAGGCCGAGGCCGCCCTGGCCGACCCCGACGCCGAGCCCGAGGGCGAGCTCCTCGCCAACCTGCTCGCCGTGGGGCCGGCCGAGCGCCTGCTGCGCCACGACCGCGTCCGCGCCGCCATCAGCGACTTCGACGCCGCGACCATCACCACGATCCACGGCTTCGCCACCCAGGTGCTGGCCACGCTGGGCTCGGCCGCGCCGGGCGACCCCGACGCGGCCCTGGTCGACGACGGCAAGGAGCTGGTGGAGCAGACAGGCGCCGACGTCCTCGCCCGGGCGTCGCTCGTGCTCGCCGACCCCGCCGACCCGACCGACCGCTCGGCGCTGGCACGCGTGCTCCGCGAGGCGGTGGCCGCCGAGCCCGAGCTGGCGCCGCCCGACCTCCTCCCCCGCCCCGCCGTGCTCACCGCCGCCGCCCTCAAGGTGATCGACAACCCGGGGATCGCCGTCGTGCCCGAGGCCGACGTCGCCGCGGTGGGGGCCCGGGCTGCGGTCCGCCGGGCGCTGGTCGACGCGGTCGCCGACGGCGTCCGACGCCACCGGCGCGAGGTCGGCACCCTCTCGTTCGACGAGGTCCTGACCCAGGTCCGCGACGCCCTCCACGGGCCCGAGGCGGCCCGCGTGCGCGACGCGCTCCGGCGGCGCTTCCGCGTCGCCCTCATCGACGAGTTCCAGGACACCGACCCCGTGCAGTGGGACATCTTCGGCTCGCTCTTCGCCGAGCCGGGTGCCGGCGAGGAGCCCGGCGCCCTCGTGCTCGTCGGCGACCCCAAGCAGGCCGTGTACGCGTTCCGGGGCGCCAACGTCCACACCTACCTGGCCGCCGCCCACGAGGGCGAGGTCACCCGCCACTCGCTGGGCACGAACTGGCGCTCCGACGGCGCGCTGCTCGCCTCGCTCGGCGTCCTGTTGGAGGGCACCACCTTCGGCGATCCCCGCATCGAGTTCCTCCCCGTGGAGGCCGCGCCGGCGCACCGGGCCCGCCGGCTCACCGACGATCGGGGGCGGTCGCTCCCGGCCCTCGTGGTCCGCTCGGCCACTGGCCCCGACATGCCGCGCGGCGCGCCGCCGAAGAACGGCAAGCCGGCGGTGGTGCAGGCCGACGACGCCCGCCGGGTGATCGCCGCCGACCTGGCCGCCCACGTGCGCGAGCTGCTCGACCACGGCCGGCTCCCCACCACCGAGCCCGACGGCACCGCCGGCACCCGGCGGGTCCGGCCCGACGACGTCGCGGTCCTGATCCGCAGCCACAGCCACGCGGTGCCGGTGAAGGCGGCCCTCGAGCGCCAGGGCATCCCGGTCGTGGTGGGGCGGGCCGGTTCGGTGGCCGACTCGCCCGCCGCCGAGCAGCTCCGAATCCTGCTCCACGCCGTGGCCCGCCCCGCCGACGCCAGCCGGGCCCGCGCCGTCGCCCTGTCGTGGTTCTTCGGCTGGTCGGGCCCGCGGCTCGACGCCGCCACCGAGGGCGACATCGCCGAGGTGGCGGAGCGGCTCCAGGACTGGTCCGAGCGCCTGGCGTCGGGCAGCTTCGCCGCCTTCGCCGCCACCGTCTGGGCCGACACCGACGTCGTCGCCCGCCGCCTGGCGACCTCCGACGGCGACCGCGACATCACCGACCTCGACCACCTCGTCGAGCTCCTCCACGCCGGCACCGGTGGCCGGCCCAGCACCCCCGCCGCCCTCGCCGGCCTCCTCACGTCGCTCGGCAGCGACACCGACGAGGCCGATCGGGAGCTCGTGGAGCGGCGCATCGAGTCCGACGCCCTCGCCGTCCAGGTCCTCACCACCCACGCCTCGAAGGGCCTCGAGTTCCCGATCGTGTGCTGCCCGTCGCTGGTCGAGCCCGGCCAGCCGCCACGATCCGACGACTGCACCTACCAGGACCCCGACACCGGGCGTCGCACCGTCGACATCGCCAACGACACCGGCTGGGCGGGCACCCGGACGGCGAAGGAGCGCCTCGAGCTGGCCAAGGCCGAGTACCGCGGGGAGGCCCTCCGCCTCGCCTACGTCGCGCTCACGCGGGCCGTGCACCACGTCGCCACGTGGTGGGTGAGCCGGTCAGGCGCAGCGGGGTCGCCGCTCGGGGGACTGCTCTTCGCCCGGGACGAGCACGGCGACATCGATCGCGACCTCCTCGCCGCGGCCGGGGCGCGCGCCCCCGCCGACCACGAGGTGCCGGAGCGCCTGGCGCCGCTGCTCGCCAAGGCGCCCCCCGGGGTGCTCGAGCTCTCCGTGGTGGAGCGCGAACCGGTCCCGCCAGCCGAGCGCTGGACCGCCGACGACCTCGCGCCCGCCCCCCTGCCGGACGCCGCAGCCACCGTCGGGCGCCCGCTCGACCGCACGAGGTCCCGCTGGTCGTTCACCGCCATCAGCCGTCACGACCGCCTCGCCGACCTCGACCCGGGCGACCACGCCCACGGCGACGCCGGCGCCGCCGACGAGGGCCCGGCGACCGAACCGCTCCCCGGGCCCGACGGCGCGGACCAGGACCCGTCGCGGCGTGGGGCGGCCCCGGCCGTGCCGGAGCTCCAGCTGCCACTCGGCTCCGTGCCCGGCGGCGCCGCCTTCGGCACCCTGGTCCACCACGTGCTCGAGGAGGTCGACTTCGCCGCGGACGACCTCGAGGCCGCCCTCGACGCGCCGATCGCCGAGCTCGGCCGGTGGAACGACTGGCCCGTCGCCCCGGCCGTGGTGCGCGACGGGCTGCGGGCCGCCATCGAGTCGCCGCTCGGACCGCTCCTGGCCGACCGGCGGCTCCGTGGCCTCGGCCGGGCCGACCGCCTCGACGAGCTGGCCTTCGACCTGCGCCTCGCCGATCAGGGCCCTGCCGTCAGCGTCGCCCGGATCGGCCGCCTGCTCCTCCGCCACCTCGCACCCGGGGACCCGCTCCGGCCGTGGGCCGAGGACCTCGCCGCCGGTCGCTTCCCGGTCGCCCTCGCCGGCAACCTCACCGGCTCGATCGACGCCGTGCTGCGCGTGCCCGGCGCCTCGGGCCCGCACCCGCACCGCTACGTCGTCGTCGACTACAAGACGAACACGCTCGGGCCACGAGGCGAGCCGCCCGACCTCCGCCACTACCGACCCGACCGCCTGCCGGCGGCCATGGCCCACCACCACTACCCCCTCCAGGCGCTGCTGTACGCCGTCGCCCTGCACCGGTTCCTGCGCTGGCGCCTGCGCGGGTACGACCCCGCCCAGCACCTCGGGGGCGCCGCGTACCTCTTCGTGCGCGGCATGGTCGGGGCGGCGACGCCGCTCGTCGACGGTCACCCGTGCGGCGTGTTCTCGTGGCCGCTGCCGCCCGCGCTGGTGACAGCGGTCAGCGACCTCCTCGACGGGCGGGCGGCCTCGTGACGGGCGGCCGCCCCACCCCGGTCGTGCCGGCCGAGGTCGCGGCCCTGGCGCCGTTCGCGGCGGCGGGCGTGCTCGACGCGTCCGAGGTCCAGCTCGCCGCCCTCCTGGCCCGGCGCGCGCCCGGCGCCGACGACCCCACCCTCCTGGGCGCCGCCCTCGCCGCCCGGGCCCCTCGGCTCGGGCACGTGTGCGTCGAGCTGGCCACCGTCGCCGGCACCGTGGCCGTCGACGGCCTGGGGGCCGACGCCCTCGCCGACCTGCCGTGGCCGGAGCCGGCGGCGTGGGCGGCGGCGCTGGCCGCCAGCCCGCTGGTGCACGTCGGCGCCACCGCGCCGGCCGACGCCGCCGGCGAGGTGCGGCCCCTCGTCTGGGACGGCGCCCGGCTCACCCTGCACCGGTACGCCCGCTACGAGCGGGGCGTCGCCGCCGCCCTCCTTGCCCGCGCCGGTGCCGTCGCCGCGACCCTCGTCCCGGCCGAGGACCTCGACGCCCTGCTCGACCGCTTCTTCGGCGAGGAGCCGGCCGGGGCCCCGGACCTCCAGCGCCGGGCTGCCGCCACCGCGCTGACCCGCCCGCTCGCCGTCGTCGCCGGCGGGCCGGGCACCGGCAAGACGCGGACCGTCGCCCGCACCCTGGCCGTGGCCCAGACCGCGGCGGCCGCACGGGGACGGGCGCTGCACGTGGCGCTGGTCGCTCCCACCGGCAAGGCCGCGGCCCGCCTCACCGAGGCCGTGCACCACGAGATCGACCAGGTCGAGCTCGACCCCGGTGTGGCCGACCGCATGCGCGCCGCCGAGGCCCTGACCGTCCACCGCCTCCTCGGCCGGGCCGACGGCATCCGCTTCCGCCACGACGCCGACGACCCCGTGGCCCACGACCTCGTCGTCGTCGACGAGAGCTCGATGGCGTCGCTGCCGCTCGTGGCCCGGCTGCTCGACGCCGTCCGCCCCGATGCCCACGTCGTCCTGGTGGGCGACCCCGACCAGCTCGCCAGCGTGGAGGCCGGGGCGGTCCTGGGCGAGATCGTCCGCGCCGCAGCGGGCTCGACCGCCGGCGCCCCGCTGCCCGACGCGGTGGTGCGCCTCGACCGCGTCCACCGCTTCGGCGCCGAGTCCGCCATCGCCGCGCTCGCCGACGCCATCCGGGGCGGGGACGCCGACACCGCCCTGGCCCTCCTCCACGACCCCGAGCGACCCGACGTCGCCCTGGTCGACCCCACCGATGGCGACGCGCTCTCGGCGCTCGAGGACGAGCTCGCCGAGGCGGCCACGCGCCTGGCGGCGGCTGCGGCCGCCGGCGACGCCGCAGCCGCCATGGCGGCCGCGCTCGACGTGAAGGTGCTGGCCGCCACCCGACGCGGGCCCAACGGGGTC